>JAGLDQ010000061.1 GCA_023145535.1 Cocleimonas sp.
TGTATTGCCCCCATTTATCCCCTCATGCAACATCCAAACAATAAAAATGAAATTATTTGCTTTGATTTACGCCAAGATCCTGAGCTATTACTCAATCTGAGCGCAGAAGATATAGCAATCAATCTTTATACGCCAAACAATGAACGCGATGAAAAGGATATTCGTGTGGCACTAAAGGGCGTTCATTTGAATAAATCACCTGCACTTGCGCCTATAAAAACATTATCACCTGAACAGGCTGAAAAATGGCAAATCAATTGGGATGAAATAGAAATACACCAACAAAAGTTACTGGCAAATAAAACCTTATTGCCACGTTTACAAGAAATGTATCAACAAAAGCGAGATTTTGGCGAATCTGATGTTGACTCTGCACTCTATAATGGCTTTATCAATCCCGCAGATCGCAAGATCTGCAATCAAATCATTAATACCTCACCCGAAACATTGGTAGAGTTAAATCCAGCCTTTTCAGATACTCGACTGCAAACCTTATTTCCACGCTATCGCGCCCGCAACTGGCTAGAAACACTGAATACTGATGAGCAGCGTGAATGGCAGGAGTTTTGCCATGCTCGGCTAATGGATGGAAAATACGGCAGCACACTGACTGTACATGAGTTTAATAATGTACTTGAGGAAATATCACAGAGGGATCTTTCAGAAAAAGAGCAAAAACTTATGCAAGAATTAGTCGCTTGGGTACAAAGCTTATAAACAATCATTTCGTAAAAATGCAAAGCCCACAAAGCATATTGTGCACGCTACATTTTTACGAAAAAGAGCTTGGTTACTTCTTTTCTTTTTTGGTCAACATGTCAATTAACTGAAAAAGCTTCTCTTCGCTACCCGCCGTATACGGGCTGGTACGATATTTACCATTGATAATAAAACTAGGAACCGAGCTTATTTGTGAGGCTGCTCCGATCTGGCGCGCACGATTCAGCTTTGCTTTATAGGCCATTGAGTTTTTAGTTGCATTGTACTGCCCTTCAGGAATACCCAGTTGTGCAAAATAGCGCTTTACTGCGCCTTCATTTTTTAAACGACGTCCCTGCTCATGAATTGCATGGAATATTTTTTTGATCAACCCTTTCTTCCCTTGTGGATCTAATAACTGAGCAATATAAAAAGTTTCTGCATCTTTAGACCAAGATGGATTTAACATGGCAGGCACTTTTTTAAAATCAATATAGTCCGCTTTATTCTTTTCGTATTTCTCTACATCAGCTTCAAGATGATAACAATGAGGGCAACCAAGCCACATAAGCTCTACCACCTCAACTTTCCCTGCGGGAGCATCCGTGTTTATTTGTGGAAATATTTCAAAATAATGCGTTCCTTCTATAAATTTAGGTGCACTTTGTTTTGCTGGAGTCGCATTCGTCTGATTAGCACGAGAGGCATCGGCTAAAATAATTTTTTCTTCTTTGTTCTCTGCTGATTGAGTCGCCCCTTTTGTGGCAACAGGTTCTGTTGTTTGCGTCGCTGTTTGAATATTTTCTTTAGCTTCAGCAGGTGCTTGCTCTGCCGTAGCGGTTGTCTCATTGCAAGCAACTAAAACAAATAAACTAATCGCAATGATTGAAGTGGATAACTTGGGTAATAAATTCTTGCTAATGGCTTGTGATTTCATTTTTAGGTTTTTCCTGTTTATAACTTAAGACTCAGGGTTTAGATAATAGATTACCTAAACCTCTGCAAGTCTGCTCACATAGATAGCCTCTATGTACACTGATAGAGCTTAGATTTTAACTATCGACTTAGGGGGCTAGCTTATATTAACACTAGTACATAGGTGCTTTCGAATGCCCTCTATTTTAGACAGAGGAAAATGACACAAATAAGCTTAACAAACAATGAATAAGCTATTCTAAAAATTGAAATATTTATTCGTCATTTTGAGCGGATTGATGCACTAGCGTATTCCCTATCTATAGGCAAAGACTACTATGATACCTCAAAGTTCTAAATCTAGATGCAATATGTCATCTGAATATTATTACGACTTCGCAATTATGAACCTATCAATAGAAATGATAGACACAAAAAAAGGGCAATATCGATTGCCCTTTCGTTCTATAAGTACTTTACATGTGCTTTAATTAGTCACGTAAGCCTGTGATAAATTCAGCAACGGCTTCCATATCAGCATCGGTCATATTAGAGGCAATATCCTGCATCATTTTTCCTGGATCATTTGCCCGTTTACCTGCTTTAAACGCCTTTAATTGACTAACAATATATTTGTTATGCTGGCCGGCTATTCTTGGAAATTTAGCCTTTGCAATTCCCTTACCTGTTACACCATGACACGCCGCACAAGCCGTTACCTTTGATGAACTTCGACCACCTTTATAAAGGTCGCCCCCAGCGCGTACTAATTTTTCATCACCCACACCTGTTTTCTGTTTTTGGCTGGCAAAATAAGCCGCTATATGCGGAATATCATCATCAGATGCAATGGCCTTAGCCATTGCTGTCATTGTCCCCTCTACACGTGCACCAGAGCGGAAGTCATTTAACTGTTTCGTAATATACTCCTCACTCTGACCTGCTATTTTTGGCCAAATAGGATTGACACTATTTCCATCGGCACCATGACAGGCAACGCATGACGCTGTCAGTGCTTTTCCTTTTGCCGCATCTCCAGTAGCAAAAACTGATGCTGATGTGGTTAGCGCAAAACCCGCAAGTGCAATAATAAGTGCATTTTTCATTCCAAATTGCTCCTAAAGTAAAAATTTGTATTCATAAAATAAATGACTGGGGATGATGTAGTGATGTGGGTTATTATTAGATTTATCACTAAATAGCACTATTCACAATGCCCTGAGCGCCCCGCTTTTAGTTGATCCTCCCCAATTAATCATTACGATCAGCTAAAAATTTCGCGTATATCATGCTTAAATTGGAAAATCAGATATTGCTAATATAGCAACTAAAACAGCGCAATTTATACCATAGGATATTGCTAAAAACTATATTTTTAGCAACTATTAAGAGCTAAAAAAACAAAACACAAATATCCAAAAATAGGTGTACAACCTTTACTTTACGCCCTTCTTTATTTATTAACTCTTTAAGGATCAAAATTAATGAGTGCCTACTATCAACAAGCACATTTTATTCAAAGCGCCACAACACAAAGCACACTACCTGCTGAACTAGGATTCGAGGTCGCTTTTGCAGGCCGTTCAAATGCGGGAAAATCAAGTTCGTTGAACCGCTTATGCCAGCAAAAAGCATTAGCACGTGTCAGTAAAACGCCTGGTCGAACTCAGCTAATTAACTTTTTTGCTATTCCTCAGGGGCGCTATTTAGTTGACTTACCAGGCTATGGTTATGCAAAAGTCCCCGAAAAGGTCAAAAAGCAATGGCAAGCTTTTATCGAATCTTACTTAAGTACGCGCTTCACGCTGAGAGGACTGGTATTGATCATGGATATTCGCCGTCCAATGCAGGATTATGACAAAGTCATGCTATCTTGGGCGCAATCACGCAATCTAGCCGTTCATATTCTTCTGAATAAATCAGACAAATTTAAACGAGGAAAAGCAACCGCAAGCTTACTGAAAGCACGCAAAGAACTAAAACAGTATACAAATCCTGTCAGTATACAAATGTTTTCTGCTTTTAAGGGAGATGGTGTTGAAGTATTAAGAAATAAATTGGATGACTGGCTATACCCAGAAGAAACCGAGATAGCTGAAAAAGACTAAGTACGTAAAATATTACAAAGCCACAAATAAAAAAGACTCTGTATGATAGGGGGCTACCATACAGAGTCCAAAAAACAGGCTTGGATTGGGGACACCAAACCTGTGACCGCAAAAGAAGAATAAAACGCCGGGCTTAAGCGTTATAAGTTTATTCTTCTTTAGCTTGCGGAAGCTTCGTCACATTAATAAAAACTATGACATAAAAAATTATCTACCTGTATAAAATATGTTTAAACTTCAAAAGGATAAAACCAGTAAAAATGTTAATTAAGAAGTAACTCCCTTTGATGTTTGTAATACTAGTATAACTTCTTTCAAAATGCTTGGATTAGATCAAAATTAATTCAGTTTTTTTGATCTTTTTTACCTTTAATTTTAAAAAGCCCTTAATTCGCCTGTTTTCGATAGTTTTTTCTATGATAGTCATTAATTGAGATTTTCCCAATCACTACCGTTCTGTTCAAACGCTTACCATTTCTAATGTATTCTAAATTGACTCGCGAGCCGACACGTAGATTTCCAATGCTATTTTTTAGATTCGCACTATTTTTAATGACTTTTCCATTAACGCGAGTGACAACATCCCCTGCCTCAATTCCTGCAACATCCGCAGGAGAACCAACAATTACTGCGGATATTAATGCTCCTTGGCTATCTCTCAATCCAAATGCTTTAACCAGCGCAGGACGTAAGTCTTGTATTTCTATCCCCAACTGTCCCCGCTCTACCTGTCCATGAGA
>JAGLDQ010000062.1 GCA_023145535.1 Cocleimonas sp.
TTATCATTAGTGATATTTTTTATCACCCATTATTAATGGGCACTAATAGCATCTCAGCCGCTTCTGTTACTTGTTCTTTTTTCATGAAAACTCAGCAAAAAAACCACCGATTCGCTTCGATAAAAGCGGGGTTCGCTGAGGGCTTCTCAGCACTTTTAACACCAGTTCACGTTTATCTGGAATCCCCATAAGATCAACTAAAATCACATTAAAGGCGGCTTGTTGCTGATGCGCTAATGTTTGTATAAAGTGCGGTAATCGTTCTTCTTGCGTAATATCCTGCCAAGCACGACCTGCAATGGCCGCGATCACTTCTATTTCTTTCGCTGCATCCAGTGGTAATACTTGTTTTAACATTTGTTGTCGTGTCGTTTCTTCTTTACTGCTCGATAGCGCTCTGATTAATGCTGCAATCAATAGAGCATCCACCTCTGGCGCTTCAAGTGCTTGTGCTAAGCGTTGTTTTAACGCAAGACTTAACGTCGTACCAACCACGGTATGTTCTAAGTTTTCTGCAAAACTAATTAAAGGGGTTATTGGTAGCTGCGGCAGGGCATCGCAAAGTAAAGATTCATTGTTATCGAGATGCAAGCGCGCAATCATATCCGCAATCCCTTGCAAGCCTAAAAACTGCCACTGCTCATAACCTAGCTTACCCGCCAAATACGCTTGAGTCGGTGCATAATAGTGAGAGGGTTGTTGCTTTAACTCAACCGTAGCAAAGGCATGAAAGATCGCTAAACGATCTTGACGTGGTTTAAAAGCAAACGCACTTTCTTTCAGTGAATCTTGCATCTCCTGCCCCGTTTGTTGGGCTTGTAGATTATTGCCAACATGCACGAATAACTCCTGCATAAAAGCATCACGGGACGCTAGCTTTAGATAACCTAGTTCATCAATAGGGAACTGCAAAAACCAGATAGTAGGCTCGGTGTTATCATCCTCAGACCAAAAGAGTAAGGCTAGCCATGCTTTTTGCTGAAAGGGGTAAGGGTAAAGTGCGGACTGGTCTTCAACACGCTGGAATAAGTCATTGGGCAATAAGGTCAATTTACGACCGAGATCATAGAGGCGATATTCAAATTTGCCGAGTTTTAGGAACTGGCTAATACTATCTAATTTGTTTTCCATACATTTTGCTATTTTGAGAGAAAAATTAAGTGTAATTTACACTAAATAGTTGCTTAAAACATCTCGAAAGATTCTAATAACAAGGATGAAAAAACTCTTTCCTAGCAAAAATCAGTACAATGTTTCATCGTTAAAAATCATGGAATGGTCAGGTGCAATGATTGCTGTTATCGCGGCGATTATGCTGGCATTAAATGTTTCAATCAGTCCTTGGGCATTTGTGCTCTATTTTATTTCTAGCTGGATATTAGCAGTCTGGGGATGGTATAGCGGTGCTTATGCCATTGCCGTGCAGAATGTGATTTTTATTGGTATTAATTCACTTGGGATCTATCGTTGGTTGATTATGGCGCAATAGGCGAGCGGTATCACAAGGTTGTGACACGACCGTCATACCGATATATAAAAACTTAGGCGGGTAAAACGTGCGTAAAACAATCAAAGCCACGGTGCTATTCATCGCACTGTGTATACTCGCTTGGCTATTCTGGTTCTCTCTTCCTCAGCCTCTCTTTAACACCCCGCTTTCTCGTATTGTTCTCAGCAAAGAAGGGCGCTTGCTTGGCGCGCATATTTCAAAGGATGAGCAATGGCGCTTTCCTCCCTTAACAAAAACTCCCAATAAATTTGCTACCGCGCTGATTGCATTTGAAGATAAACGCTTTTATCAGCATATTGGGGTTGATCCTATGGCCATCGTGCGTGCCTTTTATTTGAACAGTAAACATAGGCGCATTGTGAGTGGTGGCAGTACTTTATCGATGCAAGTTGTTCGCCTTGCAGCGCATAACCCAGCGCGTACGGGTTGGCAGAAGTTTAAAGAGTTATTTAAGGCGATTCGGCTAGAGATTGGTTACAGCAAGGCAGAAATTCTTGCACTTTATGCCAGTCACGCCCCTTTTGGGGGGAATGTGGTAGGGCTAGAAGCGGCTTCTTGGCGTTATTTTGGGCGTAAACCAGCGCAACTTTCATGGGCAGAAAGCGCAATGCTGGCGGTATTGCCCAATAGTCCTGCATTGATTCATTTAGGACGGCATCGAAAAAAATTATTTGATAAACGTAATCGTCTCTTAAAAAAACTATATCAGCAAAAGACCTTGCAAAAACTGGAATATAATTTAGCTATTATTGAACCTTTACCCAATAAACCCGCCCGTTTGCCCCGTTTAACCCCCCATTTATTGGATACATTAACGCTTAAATATCCACACCAACAACGCTTTAAAACCACCATTAATGCGACCTTTCAACAACGTATTAATCAGGTTGCCAAACATCATAGTGACATGCTGGCATTAAGTGCGGTACATAATTTAGCGATTTTAGTGATTGATAATGACACCTTTGAAGTGCTGGCCTATGTGGGGAATGCGCGAGTTAAAAAGGCGGATAAATATGGACAAGCGATTGATTTAATTCATCGCCCACGCAGTACAGGCAGTACATTAAAGCCATTTTTATTTGCGGCGATGATTGAGAAAGGACAAATATTACCGGAGACATTAATTGCTGATACTCCTGTGCGCTATTCAGGCTACCAACCCAAGAATTTTAACCGCCAGTTTCAAGGTGCGATTAAAGCCAAACAAGCATTAGCGCGCTCATTAAATATCCCCGCCGTCAATTTATTAAGCCAACATGGAGTGGAAAGTTTTCTTGGCTTTCTGCGTCAAATGGGCATGACGACTTTACACCGTAAATCACGCGAATATGGTTTGCCATTGATTTTGGGCGGCGCAGAAACAACGCTCTGGGAGTTAACGAATCTCTATGCCAATTTAGCTTATATTTCACAGCAAAACAATAAGGTCAACTATCGCCACCCCATTGTTTTACAAGGGGAAGAGACGAAGACCAATAAACGCAGTGAAATCTCTTCTGCTAGCGCATGGATGACGTTGCAGTCTTTATTGGATGTGACGCGTCCAGATGAATTAGGCTATTGGCGTAATTTTAGTAGCAGTCATAAAATTGCATGGAAAACAGGCACTAGTTTTGGGCATCGGGATGCATGGGCGATTGGCACAACGCCACGGTATAGCGTGGGTGTCTGGGTCGGTAATGCCGCAGGAGAAGGGCGACAAGAATTAACAGGGCTAAAAGCCGCCGCACCAATTTTATTTGATGTCTTTAATCGCCTCTCATTAAAAAATAACTGGTTTGAAAAACCATTAGGGCAAATGAAAAAAATAGAAATCTGCCAAGATGATGGCTTTTTAGCAAATGCTAACTGTGAAGCAACCCCCTATTGGATACCCAAAAACAGCCATTTTGATCAAATAAGCCCCTATCATCAACGCATTCATGTGGTTGAAGTGGAGGGTAAGCACCAACGCGTCCATAGCCAATGTGAATCCGTTCGTAAAATGCAACATCTTTCATGGTTCGTACTGCCCCCTGATCAAGCTTTCTATTATCAACAAACCCATGCCAATTATAAACCGCTACCCGAATGGCGTAAGGACTGCAAAACACAGGACAGCAGCACAGGCAATAACCCTATTCGCCTTATTTACCCGCGTAGCAATACACAAATCTATATTCCCACCAATTTAACGGGTGAGCGCAGCAAAGTGGTCTTTAAAGCAATTCATAGTGAAACCGAAAAACAAATTTATTGGCATATCGATCATCAATTTTTGGGATCTACACAGTTATTTCATCAAAAGGCCGTCTATTTAAAGGCAGGTAACCATACATTGGTATTGGTTGATGAAGCAGGGAATCGTGTTGAGCAAACCTTTGTTATTTTGCAAAAGTGATTTTTATACGAAAATAGCGGATACTTGATAATAAACGCCCCTATCCAATGAGATCCTCCTATGTCTAAATTTTCTATTTTTGCTTTGATCAGTCTTTTTGTCATGAGTACATTAACGGCATGTTTTGATGAAACGAAAGCGCCTCAAAAAAAGGCGGAACAGGCCATAGAATATGATCAATTTGGTAATCCTGCGGTCTATACGGCGGATGGCGAGAAAGAACTCATTGATGATGATTGTGATTAAGGCAATCGAGTCAGTCGTCTTTTCATTCCCCTTGATTACGTCATTTATCACTTATTAGAACGGTAATGCTTTTCTCACCACTAACTGTTCACTGCATTAATCATCCGCGCTTTTTGTACAATATTGCTTATTTTTAAGGTCTTTGTTTTTTAAATTATGGTCACTATAAATCCGTGCAAGTACTGGGCCTCCCTCAATTTTACTCAAACCCTTGATTGCCATAGCGGTCACACTAAAGCGAAATAAATTTTCTGTCTGAGTTGTAGAGCAGGCCGAAAGAATAAAAATGAAACTGGTCGATGCGATTATTTTTCCTAATTTTTTCAACATATTGAGCGCTTCCTATGAGGGTGGATGATTAAATTATAATTCCTTGGTAGTGAGTTATGCTGACCGGCTGCCTTTAATCATCAAATGATAGCGAAAATAAAATATATATTTTCATGCTGATGAAATAAGCATTCTGATCAGCATATAACCTCTATCGGAACTTCTAAAAAAGGAATAGTTTATGCTGCTGGGAAAAGATCACTTAACGGATGATGTGATACTTAGGTTGTATACACAAACAAAGAGAAAGATGAAAAAATTGGAAGGAAGATTAGCCGCCTCACGCATGAGTGCAAACGATGTGGTACATGAGGCGATTGTAAAAACAATGTCAGGTGATAGACCTTGGCATCCTGAAAAGTGCCCTGATCTCTATGACCATTTAGCGGGCTGCGTAAAGAGTATTATCTCAAATACAGGTCAATTAAAAGAAACCAAGCTTGTAGAGACAAGAGGAGAATATATGGATAATACTTTGGAGCGTTTTAGTCGTACTCACCATAAAGAAATCTCATCTCCTCCTGAGCAAAATCATATTGCTCTTTCAGATTTAACATTTTACATTGATTATATTTCAGAGCATCGTAATGACTTACTGGCGCTAGCGAATGCCGTGATGATTGATGAAATATCAAAACCTAGAGACTTAGCAGAACATCTTGATATAACGGTTAGAGAAGTCAATACCCAGAAAGTCGCTCTAAAAAGAGTCATAAAAAAATTGCAAGGAGGTTAAAAATGATTATTTTATCTTTTTTAGAAAAGCTATTAGGCTCAAACCCAAAGTGGACTGGCGTTGTTGATAAAAGTTGTGCTGATCTTTATAAGGACAAGGATTTCATTGAGGTAAAGCAAATGAGCTCAGAAGCCATTCGTGCTGAAATCAAAGCAGGCGGAGAAGATCCCGATGATGTGCTTGCCTTAATCAAGGGACGATTAGAGAATAAGATTATCCCTGTGAATGCAAATAAAAATACCAAACCAAATATTGATATAGCCAGTTTGCTCATTGAAATAGTGAATAAAAAAATAATAAACGATATATTTGAAAGCAAACCAACTAAAATTAATAGGGCCTCTTTTTTTATCAAAGGTGGGTATTATTTTCTTATTGTGGTTAGTATTTTACTCTTTGCAAAATCTATTTTTGGACTAGAAGGCGAAAACAGTATCGTGCTGGCTGAAAATAAAAATATAATAAATCACGAAAAGTCAGAAATAACAAATATTTACAATATACCGATGACAAAAATTGAAGATCTAAAGCCTGTATCAGAAGATAGAACCGAACAGACTCTCTCTACAATAAATACAAACGACCAGTATACAACCAATCGTGTCTTGTTTTCTGCTGAGGGAAATAACAATCTTGAACATCTATACATCACTAGTATAAATAAGAATCCCTATAGAGAGAACAGCAATCATCAGGTAATGCTAGAAAAAACAGTTTTTAACAACAAGGAAGAAGACATATTCCTTAGCAAGGAATACAATAAAATAAAAATAACAAATAAAAATATCATCACCCGAAGAATAAAAAAAGGAGATAGTCTTTATGCTATTTTTAAAGAAGAAAATATAGAAACTAAAAACACTAACGATTTAAAAAACCTTCCTCCTTTAATTTCTGGTAAAATAATTGTTTTAGCAATGAAAGATAACTATGTTGAAAAAATAACCTATAAAAATGGTTATGGCATATCGCATGTTTTCTTTCTAAATAGTACTAAAGAAAACAAAAAAATAGAAAATAAATATCAAACATCCGTTGTTAAAATTGAAATTAAATTAGATAGCACTGAAAAAAATTCTTTTTTTACAGCGCTTCGTAGTAATGAAATATTTGTAAAAAATAATTTATTAGCCGATAGAGCAACCTTTAAAATTGAGAGCTATTTTAAAGATAATCATCCCAGTAAAGATTTAAGTAAACTAAAGAAAGGCGCAGGGTTTTTGATTACGTTAGAGCTACGTCGATATAAGAATGAAATTCTTGATATTGAAAAAATAACAAAAATAGCATCGTTATAAAAACTTGTTAAAAAGAGACGGTTGTAATACTTTATTGCACGTCAAGTTATTAATCAAAGGAAAATATTTATCGTGAAAGCACTATCAAAAATGAAAAAATCATTTGCATCGCTTGCTGGAGTATCCGTTATAACATTAATGTCTACTGCTTGCACAAGCACCGAAAGCACTGTAGCCATGCCTGATGATATAACCATCAAGGGTATCGCTTTGAACCCTGAAGGCATTGAGTTTGATAAAAATGATAATACCTTTTTGTTATCGTCTCTTAACGCTGCTCCTATAACGAAAGTTAATCTTGATGGAACGTTTAAACCCTTTACTCGTGGTGAGAAATATCCTTTATCTACAGCAGGTCTTGAAGTTGATTATAAACGAGATAGATTGTTGGTAGCAGGTTTCAATGGTGCGGAATTGTTCGATAAAGATCCCGCAACAAAAGGATCATCTCATTTAAGAGTTTATAATCTTAAAACGGGCGTGATTGAACAAGATATTAATTTAACACCTTTAGTTCCTAACGCTAATGCCTATTTTGCAAATGATATTACTGTGGATGATAA
>JAGLDQ010000063.1 GCA_023145535.1 Cocleimonas sp.
GTAACTTATTGATTCATAATAATCAGTGCGTAAAAAACACAAGGTAAGCTGGAAATGCTGAAATAAATAGATTTTCAAAAAAATTATCAAGTGCTTAAAATAATCACCCCAAACTAGGGGACACAGAGACAATATAACAAAAACAACAACAACCGTGTTGCTGCTAAGCGGATCTAAGCCGTTTTTAAAAAAGGAGGGTAAGTGCTGGGCAAAAGGGGAATTTATTGCCTGCTTATATTTCAGGCTTGCTTTTCACAAAAAAAGGGAGTTTAGTAATAGGGACTTAGCTGATGCATGTCATCTGCTGATAAAGTTAACAAATTAACGCCCTGCTGGTTTGCGTCAAACAAACCAGTGGGACTTCACAAACAATCTAACCAAGAGATTGATGATGCAAGCGATATTGTACGCTACCGCTGGGGATATTGCCCCAAAAAATTCACGCAACGCTTCCCGTTGTGCTAAAAATAAACTAAATCTACTGCCTGAGCATCTCGCTCAAATCGGCACCGCCTTTATTCATCAACTTTCCCTTGCGCGCCTATCCCCCTATAATCTGCGTATTTTAACCACGATTTATGATCAAACCATCGCCTACGATAAGCGTGAGGATGATATGAATGGCACACGTTTACAGCAGTTGACAGGGATTCGGGGTGACCATGCAAATGAGGCCGTCCGTTGTTTAGCCGCATTGAATATTATTATTACTCGTCAAGGGCATTATGGCAAATGGATGGCGATTAATTTCGATCTTAAAAACTGGGGAAAACCCAGTTCTGACACCACCACCGCTGATCCCCGCTGTTTATTATCAGAGGCGTATCAGAGCGAGCTAGTTGATGATGAAACGCTTGAATTTGAATTATATTCCTCACCTGAAAAGCGCAAAAAAGAACCTGCCGTGATCCTCAAAAAAGAAGAAACTAGCGTGCTTCCCTCGCCTAGCTTACCTTCACCCTCCCGCCCTGAGCGGGCTAAACCTGCGCCTGCTGAACTTCTTTTTCCTGATAGCTTTCCTAAAAAATTACGCCGATTGATTAGCCGTCACCTTGCACCGCTTAATATTCCCCAACAAGCACAACGCCTTTTGGATTATTTCGCCCAGTGCCTACAGAGTAGAAAAATACACAACCCAATTGCTTATTTTGTCGGCCTAAAAAATCGCTGGATAACAGGCTCACTGGATTTAAACAAAGATCAGCCTGACCCAGCGGAAACAAGCAAAAAGAAAGGGCAACAACAGAGGATTAAACAGCGCATGGCGTACCAACAGGCGGCGGCGGATATTGAACAATTGAAAAAAAGCATCCATCGCGTGATCCATAAGGAGCACTGTAGCTTTGATGAAGCCTTGAGCAGAATGAAGTATACCGAACTGTGGGCAAAAGCGATGGAGTGCTTAGAGCAAACAAGAAAAGCGTGTTGAGATGTGGCTGATCGCCCCGTATTGATATGAAAAACTACAGGATCTCGGTGTGTTTCGTGATGAAAAAAATGCTCACTAAGCCGCTTGTTTTTGCTGAGTCGCTATTTTAAAGGCGGGGTAAAGATGCTCAGATTCATCAATAATTCGATTCCAGACAAACTCAAAAATTTCTTGAACAGCATTTTTTTTCTCATCCCCACGATGGCTTAACACCCCTATTTTTACAAAGGGCGTATGATTAGCTGCTTGCGCGCTGACCTCCACAAAAAGACTACCAAGCAAAAGAAAGGCGAGGATAATAACGTTAAAATGCATGTCTAGAAGAAATATCTCAAGGGATTATGGTTTAAATCATTGCATTTTATGAAAATATTGTCCATAGCCGACCACGGCATACAGAAACTCATAAAGAGGATTCCTTGTCAATCCCACGGATCATCGTAGCTAGGGCAATTGCATTAAAAAATTGAAAGATGTAAGCACGTTTAAAACAATTACTTACATTTAACATCATATAAAGATTTTGTCGGTTTTTCAATAAACCTAAAAGAATGCGTTAATTTTATAAATCATTGATAAATGAAATATATTTTAATGCCATTGCCCTATACCTAGGAGTTTAAAGGAATAGCAAATAGCCCGCATGAAGTGTACGGAATACGGGAATTAATCCCTTACTCCCCTTTAAATAAGCAACAATATCTATTCATCCGCAAGTTCAAATGCTTTATTTATAATCTTTGACGATAGGTGAATAATCGAAGCACTAAGAAAATTTAATCGTGGTCTTATTTTAAATAAATAATCTCTTCATCTGCTTTTATCTCCTTGGACTTATTCACCATTCTTTTATCCAAAGTAGCAAATCCATCAAGTGACTCACTACCAATTAAATGTAGAGCATCCGCAAAATCCATTCCTGCTAGATACCACTTCAAAGCATCAGAAAAATGCTGGTCATTTTCAGTAGTGATATTGTCCAAACCTACAATATGCTTTATTCGCTCAATAACAACTTCACGAGAAAGGTTATAGCCATTTTTAGAGCTGAGCACCCAAACCAATTCCAATAAAACTGTTTTTGAGAAAAAACAGGTGTTATTTCTTAGAAAATCAGTAGCTAATAGGGTTTGCTTTGGATCATCTTTAACGGCATAGCGAACCAATATATTAGTATCAACTGCAATCATGAATGTAACCCTGATTCAAACTGAATTGCATTATCCATGTCATCCAGAGATAACGGTTTTCCAATGTATGGAGAAACACGATCAGGGGCTTCCAATTCTGTACGAGGAAAAAGCTTATTAGCAGGTTTTTTCATCTTCTTTTTTTGTAGTAGAAAATCTAAAAAATCACTGAGTTCTTGCAGTCTTAGCGCATCAAGATATTTTGCCTTTTTGTAAATCGCATCTATTGTGGTCATTGTAAATATCCTATCTTTTATTCACTTGAGTTATAGTGAATATAGCATATTAAAAATATCTAAATATCCGCTATTTTATCGAGAAGCCAGACCTGAAGTGCCATTCGTGCCATTCGGGTCAGTACCCTTTTGAAGAAATAAATAATAAGATATTTTTTTCTTGTTCTCACGTGGAAATACAGTGCTAACGTGCTAGGCAAAATATCGTGGAGAGCGCTACAACTCTGCTACATTTTAAACATCTTGACCCCGTTTAAAATGGAACTGTGCGCCCGCTCTAATCCCCGATGGCCAGCGTGTCGTGACTGTTTTTAAACGCGTATAAAAACGCACCCCTTCCATGCCATGAATGGATGTCGTACCAAATAATGAACGCTTCCAGCCACCAAAACTATGCATCGCAACGGGCACAGGAATAGGCACATTAACGCCTGCCATACCCACTTGTACGTTCATGCAAAAGTGACGAGCGGTATCACCATCACGGGTGAAAACGGTTGCTCCATTGCCATACTCATGTTCATTGATTAACTCCAATGCTTCTTCGTAACGATCCACACGAACAATAGAGAGCACAGGGCCAAATATTTCATCGGTATAAATCGACATATCGGGGGTTACTTTGTCAAAAATACAGCCGCCCACAAAATAACCTGCTCGTTGCGTTTCGCTACGCCCATCAATGGCTAATTCTGCGCCCTGTTGTTCTCCTTGCTCAATATAAGAGAGAATTTTATCCTGACTTTGTTGTGAGATGACCGGCCCCATCTCCACCCCTTCTTCATCGTATTTTCCGATATGCAAACCTTTGACCATCGGTTTTAATTGTTTGATTAATCGATCTGCGGTTTCATCCCCAATGACCACCACCACTGCAACGGCCATACAGCGCTCACCCGCAGAACCGTAAGCCGCACCAATAATCGCATCACAGGCTTGATCCATGCTCGCATCAGGCATAACGATCATATGATTTTTTGCACCACATAACGCTTGGACGCGTTTATTATTTTTACAGCCTTCATGGTAAATATATTCACCCACAGCGGTTGAGCCAACAAAACTAATCGCACTAATATCCGGATGATGTAATATCGCATCAACGGCTTCTTTATCGCCGACAACCGTATTTAACACCCCTTTGGGTAACCCTGCCTCCATCATTAATTCGGTTAAACGCAACCCACAGGAGGGATCTTTCTCCGAAAGTTTTAACACAAAGGTATTACCGCAAGCAATGGCAATGGGATACATCCACATCGGCACCATTGCGGGAAAGTTAAACGGGGTAATGCCTGCACAAACCCCGAGTGGTTGGCGCAGATTATAACTATCGATACCCTCGGAGACGTTAGCGGTGAAATCTGATTTTAAGTGGCTATTAATGGCTGTACAGAATTCAATCACCTCGACACCACGCATGACTTCACCCGTTGCATCGGCTAGTGTTTTTCCATGTTCTTCGGATACCATTCGCGCTAATTCATCACTGTTTTTAATCACTAACTCACGATAATTAAACATGATTTGTGCGCGCTTTGAAGGGGTTACCTGACTCCAATGATTAAATGCGACCTTCGCAACACTCACGGCGGCATTAATATCACCCACACTCGCCCCTTGCATTTGACGGATAACTTGCCCTGTTGCGGGGTTATAAATATCAAAAATGGTCTCCGAATGACCTGTTACATTTTCACCATTGATCAATTGTTGTAGGTTTGATTTATTCTTCATAAGACCCTCCATCTTTTTTAATGTGTCTCGCAAAGACATAAAGCACACGACGATATGTTCCTAGTGCCTTTGTAAGGAATATGTTTGTTACTAAACAGCTGAAGCTTGCACGCCGCGCTATTTTATTTGCTGCAAACACAGCGCTAAACAATCCAACCCTTCATCCAGCACCGCTTGCTCAATTGTCAGCGGGGGCAAAAAACGAATGACATTGCCATTCACTCCGCAAGACAACAAAATCAAACCTTGCGTACGCGCACATTCCACTAATGCCATTGCTTTTGCCATCGAAGGGAGCGTGTGCTCAGCGTCATCAAATAGCTCAATGGCAACGAGGCTTCCTAGCCCTCGAACATCACCAATCGCAGGGCAAGTTTCAGCCATTTCATTAAGACGCATCATCATATGCGCCCCTATTTTTGCTGCTTTTTGTGGTATTTTTTCTTCTTCCATCACCTCAAAAACGGCTAAGGCGGCGGCACAGGCGAGGGGGTTACCCCCATAAGTTCCACCGAGAGAAGAAGGCGGGGCGGCGTTCATCATCTCGGCTTTACCGACTAAGGCCGATAAGGGAAAGCCGCCCGCTAAACCTTTGGCTAATACAATTAAATCGGGCTCTATTCCTGCATGTTCACAGGCAAACATTTTCCCCGAACGACCAAAACCACACTGAACCTCATCCGCAATCAGCACAATGCCATTTTCATCCGCAATGGTGCGTAACCTTTGCAAAAACTCAGGAGGCGCGGGTAGAAAACCACCCTCCCCTTGAACGGGTTCAATGAGAAAAGCGGCAACCCGCTCACATTCAATATCACTTTTAAAGAGCTGTTCCAAACCTGCAATTGCCGCATCGACACTCAGACCATTGCGCGGATTAGGAAAAGGGGCATGGTAAACTTCGGGAGCAAAAGGGCCATAGCCTGCTTTATAAGGAACAACGCGTCCTGTTAGACTTAAAGCGAGCAACGTGCGTCCATGAAAACCGCCAGAAAAAGCGATGACCCCCGTACGCCCTGTGTATTTACGTGCGACTTTAATGGCATTTTCAATCGCTTCAGAGCCAGAGTTAAGCAACAGGCTACGCTTTTCCGTATCCCCTGGTACTAAAGCATTTAAGCGCTCACAAACTTCGATATAACTCTCATACATCATCACATGCACACAGGTATGCGAGAATTTTTCTAATTGCACAGCCACAGCGGCTTTAACTTTAGGATGCAGATGTCCCGTATTCACCACTCCGATCCCTGAAGAAAAATCGATATAGCGTCTACCCTCCACATCCCAAATCTCTGCATTTTCAGCACGTTCAGCAAATAAGGGATGCGCCTGCCCAACCCCCGTTGTCACGGCATAATGACGACGCGCCAATAATTCATTTGTTTTGGCTATTTTTCCCATTCCTTCCTCCACAATTGTTGAGGTTACCCAAATCCTAATATTTTAAAAGTGTATCAAGTGATGAGTGAAATGATGGATGCTTTATAAACCATAAAAAACCCCACTACCCTTATCATCGAGACATTAAACAAACTAAGAGACTAAGTACCCTCTATATTCTGCAAAATTAACCTCTTATATAATAGAGCCAGTTCATAGAAACCGATGGGTTCACTTTACATCTTGATTTTCACTCACAAAACCCTATCTAATCAGGTTATAGGGAATATTTTTATAGGGGAATTAACACCTTCCCCACCGACTTGATGTATAATGTCCCGTTTTTTTTTGTATTTTTAAAAAGGTCTCTTTATGAGTACGAGCAAAAATTGTAATGACAATAGCTGTAGTTTGCCTGATATAGCAAACGAACCCCACTCAGGGCCAAATTCCCCTTTAAATTGGGTTGGCATGAGTGAAATTGAAATGCCTATTTTTTTAACTAATGGCAAGCAAGAACGGATTCAATCCGTTGCCCGCGTTCAGGCTTATGTTAATTTAACCGACCCTGATAGCAAGGGCATTCATATGTCACGCTTGTATATTGCGGTTGATGAAATACTCAGTAACGACACCCTAACGCCTGCCTTGTTGCGTAAAGTGGTTGAATCGTTTGCAGAGTCGCATCAAGGTATTAGCGACTGCGCTTATCTGGAATGTCGGGTTAACTTCTTTGAGCGTAGAAAATCATTAATCAGTGATAATACAGGATGGAAAAGCTATAAAATTCGTCCCATTATTTCTTTGCGTCATGGAAAACTAAGCACAGAATTAAGTGTTGAAGTCCCTTACTCATCAACCTGTCCCTGCTCTGCGGCATTAGCACGCGATATTATTCAACAAGGATTTAAAACACAGTTTGATGCACAAGAAACATTAGACTATAACGCCGTACATGACTGGTTAGGGACAACAACGGGCATCAGTGCAACGCCGCATAGCCAACGGAGCGTTGCACAGGTGCGCGTCAAATTGAATGAAAGTGTTGATAACTTACCTATTTCACGCTTAATTGATCAAATTGAAGAGGCACTACAAACCCCTGTACAGGCAGCGGTAAAACGAGAGGATGAGCAAGAATTTGCACGTTTAAATGCCGCTAATCTTATGTTTTGCGAAGATGCTGCTAGACGCTTGCAAGCAGCGTTAGCACAAGATAATACGCTAGATGACTTCTGGATTAGGGTGAATCATATGGAAAGCCTACATCCACACAATGCGGTTGCTGTGGTGGTGAAAGGCATAGAAAATGGTTATCGAGACGATCCCCGAGAATTCCCTCAGTAATAACGTCTTAATCAATGCATTACCTATCTACAAGTCGGTATACTGCTTATAAAGACTACCGACGCTATTGTTTAGCTCTGCTTAACAATAATAATAACCGCTTTATCTGATTGTAAAAAATATGCCACGGATCACTGAAAATAATATTGGCGCATTACTCCCTTCCAAAGAACTCATTACTTTATTACTTGCACTACTCGCCCTCACCTTATGGCGTTACAACGTCATGTCGGCAATGAGTGATAGTCTAACAAGCTTATATATTGATGAAGCACAGTACTGGTTCTGGTCACAACATCTTGATTTAGGCTTCTATTCCAAGCCACCAGTGATCGCATTAATTATTGCAACAACCACCGCCGTCTGCGGAGAGGGTGAAACGTGTATTCGCGCGGGTAGCCTGATTATTTACCCATTAACCACCTTATTAATTTATTTTAGTGCCGCCTTTTTATTTAATCGGCGCACTGGGCTGGTTAGCGCATTAGTCTTTATAACCTTGCCTGCGGTGAGTCTTTCATCACTAGTGATCTCCACCGACATCGCCCTGTTCTTTTTTTGGGCATTAGCTTTTTATGGGTTGATCCGTGCCTTAGACTCAAACGAATGGCATTGGTGGCTATTAATGGGATTTGCAGGCGGCATGGGAATGGAAAGCAAATACACCATGGGGATTTTTGTATTCTCCGCACTGGCTTATTTGCTCTTTAGTAAACAATTTGCTCTCTTTAAAAATCCACGCCTATGGGCGGCGGCTTTATTAGCCTTTGCGCTCTGGCTACCTAATCTCTATTGGAATGCCCAACATGGCTATATAACCTTTGTACACACCTCAGAAATAGCCGAATTTGAACAACGCTTATTCCATTGGGATGAACTAGGAACCTTTATTATTGGGCAATTTCTAGTCTTTGGGCCTGTCTTTTTTGGTTTATTTTTAATAATCAGTTTCAGCCAACAACTCAAACACAAAGCCCTCTTAATTAGTTTTAGCTGGATGTTTTTAGGGATTATTTTATTACAAGCCTTATTCGGACGCGCCAATGCAAACTGGGCTGCACCCGCTTATATCACGGCAAGTTTATTAGTCACGGCATGGCTCTTAGAAAACAACCGCCTTCGTTTAATCGTCGCGGCGATCAGCATCAACCTCGCACTCGGCGCATTGGTCTATCACACAGAAACCCTACTTCATCTGACAGGGTATGAAATCACGAGTAAAACAGACCTACGCAAACGCTTAAAAGGATGGCGAGCAATAGGCCAGCAATACAAAACGATTCAAACACACTACCCAACCGCAATACTCTTAGGCACAGACCGCACCATACTATCGCACTTGCTTTACCATGCACGCCCTGCGAAGGTCATGACATGGAGTCCACAGCAAAAAGTACGTCATCATTATGATTTACACGGTATGCTGAAACAGCCTCTAGATAAAGAATTTCTCTTCGTGACGGATAAACCGTTAACCGAAGCCATGCGTGCCACTTTTAACACAAGCCGCAAGCTTAAAGACAATTTAACCGCACCGATTTATCCGAATATGATAAGAAAATATTCGGTGTATCACTTACAAGGATTTACGGGTTATGCCCAGCAGTAATGTGTTTGGGTACTTTACTTATCGGCGGAAAATCTATCCTTTATCCTTAAACATCCGAAAGTGATTAATAATCTCAAACTCCACTAACCAATCACTAATCTCAACCCCTTGAAAGGGGTTATGAATAATATAATAACGTGAGGTTTCAGGTACTTTTTGATCAGAGACAATACCAATATGCGTTAGGTCATTATTAATTCGCCACACCACCAAATCCCCTGGCAGATAATTTGAAAAATCTCCCTGTTTACCCACCGATATTTGATAACCCTTACGCTTAAAATAGACCTCCATATTGGGTACACGGCGATGATCAATATTTTTATCTGGCCGTCTTAAGCCCCATTTTTTAGGGTATTTACGAAAATTACGCTTCATATCCCGATGCATTTCTCGCTGTAGATCAATCTCCACCGCACGAAAAGAGCGCACAATCACATCCGTACAAACCCCTGTTGATATATCAACATCGCCATTTGGATAAGAAAGCTTTTTATACGCGCCATTATAGCTATTCGTCACCCCATATTGAGTCACCGCACCGAGAATAAAACGCTCTTTAATCGTCACTGCTTTTTTAGTCCCATCAACAATGCTCGGCTCACGCGGCGGTAGAATTATAATATCGCCATCAATCATTATTTCTGTTACTGCCTCCTTTTTTTCCTCAACGGGGACTTCTTCAACAACTTCTACATCCTCCTCATGCTCATCCAAAGCTTCCTCATAAACAGGGTCACCTTTTATGGGAGGACTATTAGGCTTAATCAAGCTAAAATCTGGCTTGATTTTTTTCAACCTATCAATCGCAATATCGCTGTTAAAAAATAGCACGATTGCCAATACTGTCAATGTTACTCCTGATATTTTGAGCGCATGCATAATTTATTCCGTTAATTTTATCGTCTAATACACAAATTATAGGACTAATTAACTTTTACCTATCACACAATAAGCAAATTAACAGACGAACGATTGCTATGCTGATTTATTATACTGAATCGGTATGGAAGCAGCTTTAATGAAAACAGTTGGTTGGATTACGCCGTAATATGCCGTAACCTAATATTGACGACTCTAGCCGTCTAAAACCAAGACAAAGACCAAAACCTACCACTAAAATAATAGAATAATTTACTATGCAAACTATTGAAAATATTTGGAAAGATTATCACCTAAAACTTTATCATTTTGTCAATAAAAGAATTAATGATGCTTCACTTTCAGAGGATATTGTTCAAGAAATTATGATAAAAGTGCATTCTAAATTAGACACCTTAACATCAACACAAAAACTTCAAGGATGGATTTATAAAATAGCGCATCACACGATTATTGATTATTACCGTGCAAAAAAGCCATACGAAGCATTGCCTTTGCATCTCATATCCCCAGAAGTTGATCAAATTAAGCAAGCAAGACAAGAAATTAGTGGTTGCTTGAATTTATTAATTGAGAACTTACCCGCTGACTATAGAGAAGCAATCATACTTTCTGAAATTGAGGGCTTTTCTCAAAAAGAAGTGGCATCAAAGCAAGATATTTCTGTCTCTGGGGTAAAATCAAGAATTCAACGGGGCAGAGGTCTGCTGAAAAATATGCTCACAGATTGCTGTACCTTTGAAATGGATCACCAAAAACGTTTCATCGATTATCAGCCAAAAGCTGACTGTGATTGCTTGTCGGTGATCGTTAAAAATCAAGTCAAATAATTTGATTATCGAGAGTGGGCATTCATCGAGTGCAAACATATTTTTAATAATTTGCGTCTTTTTAGACTTTCGTGCGTCTATTTAGGTGAACAGCAAAGAAACACTTCAAATTATTAAAAAGGAATATTATGTACTACGAAAACTTAAAAAATACTTTAGCGGATAATCCTGATAAATCGATCATTTTTACTTTACCTAACGGGGAAACAGTACCCGCCTCTTTTCATATTACCGATGTAGGAGTCGTGAGTAAGCATTTGATTGATTGTGGCGCCCAAACACGAACAGAGGAACAGGTTCACTTACAATTATGGACGGGTAAAGATGACGATCATCGTGTGACAACCGATACAGCAAATCGTATTTTAAAGCATAGCCATTCCGTTCTAGGCAAAATAAAAGAGCCTAAAACAGCGCAAGTACTCGTTGAATACCAGTTAGAATGGCATGGTATGCCTATTTTTAGTTTGTTTAAAGTAAGTGATATGCAAACAAGTGAGACGGAAGTCAGCCTTTCACTTTCAACGATTAAAACAACTTGTTTAGCGGCTGAACGGTCTCATTCAGAATGCGGTGTAAGCGAAGGGTGTTGTGAATAGAAACGGTTACCTTTTTTATTAAAGCGGTACTGGGTTTTGTTGACATTTAGTTATCTTTTCGCTTTTAGTCGATTTTTTCTTAAAATAAGCGCATAGCAGGCTATGTGGTTATTTTTTAATGCAGAAAAAAGGGAAAATAATCATCCAATATCAACAGAGCTTCGTATATCGCTATCATTATCCCCCTTAGTATTGAATATCTAACGCAATTCAATACACCATTTTAAGCAAATTTGCCAACAACATAACAATCAAAACAGTAATCAAGAGCTTACGAATAAAATCCTCACCTCCCGCAATAGCAGAATGCCCACCAAGCCAGCCGCCTAATCCGCTACAAACAGCCAGTGGCAGGGCAAGCATCCAGATAACTTTACCTGCAAAAATAAAGGCAATCGCTGCGCCAAGATTGGTGAGTAGGTTGAGTGGTTTGACACTGGCCGTTGCGGTTAAAAAATCATATTTTAGGAATTTATTGATGACAAGCGCCATATAACTGCCCGTACCTGGCCCCAGTAATCCATCATAAAAACCAATAGGACTCATGCTCAGAATAATTTTAGCGGGGCTATCGATGGCTTTATTTTTTTCTTTATGGCTTTTTTGGAAAACAAAAAATAACGCAATCGGAATGCATAATAGAATCATCCATTCTAATAGGGTTGCATTTAACTTCATTGCTAGTTGCCCTCCCAAATAAGAAGCAATGAGACAAGGAATAGCGGCATACAAGACAATTTTCCCATTAATTTTTCTCTCTACCGCATATTTAATAACAGCCAGTAACGTACCCGTGAAGCCCACTATTTTATTGGTTGCTAAAGCAGACACAGGGGGAATACCCACAAAGAGTAACGCGGGGAGTTGCAACATGCCACCGCCTCCTGCGACGGCATCAATATAGCCTGCGGCAAACGCGGTTAGCATGAGCGCCAGCAACCACATAAGGCCTATATCTTGCAGTAAAGCATCCATAAAATAACCTGATCATTATGATGATGAGTGTCGAAGTACGGCTAATGTTCGGGGCAAATAAACATCACCGATACTGGTGACTTTATATTTTAAGGTAAAATTAGGCAAAATACTTTGATAGACCGTATTACTTTCTGGCGACTCTCCTTCACGGCGGTCTGATCCAACCATTTCAAACTCTAAAGGTAACAAGTCTTCAGCAAGATTTTCATAGGCGGCATTGGGGAGGTTTTCAAGAGAGAGTGAAATGGATTGCTCATGTTTAAGGGTTTTATTGATCGGTCGATGATACTTTTTACCGACTATTTCAATGAGTTCTAATGGTCTTGCACCAAAATAACGAATAATCACTTCCAAAATAAAATGATCGTCATCCCCCTCATAAAGCATATAGGAGAAGTCCATATCCCGTAGTAAGGTGAGATGCTCAATATCATCTAACGCCAATTCTTTATTTTTGGTTAAATGACAATCTAAGACTGAAATCCATGCGGAGGAGTATTCTTTTAGGAAACCACAAAACTCATCTTTCGTCTCATCATTAAGTCTCACCACGACACGTTGGTTTATGTATTGCTCCAAGATAGGGTCATAAGCATTACCAACTGCGGAGAGTGCGGTTGTCCCCATTTTTTTAAGATAATCACCTTGGGTACTAAAGATCATTCCCCCTTTTCCCCCTTTCATGCGCGTTAAAAACACATTAAGCGCTTCACCAATGGCATCACTAAAGTTGTTAAAAAAGATATTTAAACGACGTTTTACTCGTGGCCATAGGCTTGGACTAAACGTATCCTTTAACTCCCGATTACGCAGGTTGATATTCTCTTCTGAAAGCTCATTTTGATAGCGGTAGATTGCGCGTATCTGATCAATATCTTCACGATAAAGAATGTAAGAGTTAACAACGTTTCCATGAGAGTTATGGATTTCTCGGCTAAAATGCAACTCCATACCATTACTGTGGATCGTTGTTTTGCCCCATATTTTTTTACAGCTTTGCATTTCAATGGTGGTATGAAAGCCGTTAATGGCTTTAAGCACACGATCCTGCTTACGCCATTTTGTTAGGTTTGATAATAATGCGCCCAGAAAAATAAAACCTAATGTGATGAAAAATAGATTATCCATTATGATTAATGATCTTCTTTTCCCTGTAGCTTACGGAGTTCTTTTGGCAACACAAAGATTACATTTTCAAGTACCCCATGATCATCCTTGTTAATGGTCATCCCTAAGTTTTTTAAACGTTGCGTCACACGCTCAACTAATATTTCGGGTGCTGATGCACCAGCCGTCAAGCCAATACGTGATTTTCCTTCTAACCATAAGGGGTCAATATCTTCTGCGCCATCAATGAGATAGGCAGGAATATTTCTTTTTTCAGCAATTTCACGCAAGCGATTAGAGTTAGAACTATTCGGCGAGCCAACGACTAGCACTAGATCACAGTCTTCGGAGAGATTCTTTAAAGCATCCTGACGATTTTGTGTGGCATAACAAATATCATCTTTTTTAGGCCCTTTAATATTTGGGAAGCGTTTTTTTAAGGCATCAATAATAATAATACTGTCATCGACTGAAAGGGTCGTTTGCGTCACAAACGCTAATTTTTCAGGATTTCTAATCGA
The DNA here is from genome assembly GCA_023145535.1 of Cocleimonas sp. Lineage (GTDB taxonomy): Bacteria > Pseudomonadota > Gammaproteobacteria > Thiotrichales > Thiotrichaceae > JAGLBW01. Next base: position 13,849 of record JAGLDQ010000063.1, read on the forward strand.
TAAATTAGCAACTTCTTGGAGCGAGTCTACCCGATAAATATGACCATCAGAAGAGGTGTCATA
>JAGLDQ010000064.1 GCA_023145535.1 Cocleimonas sp.
AACCTCATCTCCTTGCTGACTATGGCGTAGCACTTCCATATGCACTTTGGTCACGAGAGGACAGGTTGCATCAAAGACTTTTAAGCCACGTTGTTTAGCATGTTCATGGACGCTCCGTGAAACACCATGCGCGCTAAAGATAACGGTTGAATTGTCGGGGACTTCATCCAACTCTTTAACGAAAATAGCCCCTTTATCGCGTAGTTTATTCACGACATAGCGATTATGCACCACTTCATTACGCACATAAATGGGCGCGCCGAGGAGTTCGATCGCACGATCAACAATATCAATGGCACGATCAACGCCCGCGCAGAAGCCGCGAGGATTAGCTAGCGTCACTTTCATAGTAATTAAATTCCCTAAAGAGTTGTGATTTATTATATATTTCCAGACTTTTTAAGAATTATAGATTATTTGCTGGAGTAAAAATTGAATATTTTAATTATTGGTAGTGGTGGTCGAGAACATGCCCTTGGCTGGAAAGTAGCACAGTCTGATAAGGTATCACGCGTTTTTATTGCACCAGGTAATGCAGGAACGGCATCGGAAAATAAGCTGGAAAACATTGATATTGCGGTTGAAGACTTAGATGGACTACTTAAGTTTGCACAACATAATGAGATTGCTTTAACACTGGTAGGCCCTGAAGTTCCTTTGGTGTTAGGCGTAGTGGATGTGTTTACTGATGCAGGACTCCGCTGTTTTGGCCCCACGAAAGGCGCCGCACAATTGGAAGGATCAAAAGCCTTTACCAAAGATTTTTTAGCCCGTCATCATATCCCAACCGCTGCTTATGGAAACTTTACAGAGGTTGATGCGGCCGTGGCTTATGTTAAGCAGCAAGGCGCACCGATTGTGATCAAAGCCGATGGTTTAGCGGCGGGCAAAGGCGTGATTCTAGCGCAAACAGAGCAGGAAGCGATTGATGCCATAGAAGATATGTTGGCGGGTAATGCGTTTGGTGATGCAGGCCATCGTGTGGTAGTCGAGGCGTTATTACTCGGCGAAGAAGCCAGTTTTATTGTGATGGCCGATGGTAAAAATATTTTACCATTAGCCAGTTCGCAAGATCATAAGGCGCGTGATAATGGTGATTTAGGGCCAAATACAGGTGGTATGGGCGCTTATTCACCTGCACCGGTGGTCACGCCTGAAATGCATGATCGCATTATGCAACAAGTGATTGAACCAACCATTAAAGGCATGGCGGATGAGGGGCATCCCTTTACAGGATTTTTATACGCAGGTGTCATGATTGATGCCGATGGCATCCCAAAAGTATTGGAATATAATGTACGCTTTGGAGATCCTGAAACTCAACCGATTATGATGCGTTTACAATCCGATTTGGTTGAATTGATAGAGGCAGCATTAGATGGCAAATTAGATACCGTCGAGGCCAAATGGGACTCACGTGCGGCGCTAGGAGTTGTATTAGCGGCAGGTGGTTATCCCAATGCTTATGCCAAAGGGGAAATAATTTCAGGTTTAGTTGATAACGCCAGTAGTACCGCAAAAATATTCCATGCAGGAACAGCTATTCAAGAGGATACCGTTGTCACGAGTGGCGGTCGCGTGTTGTGTGCCGTAGGGTTGGGCGATAATGTGACAGAAGCACAAAAGGTCGCGTATGAGCTAACCCGTTCTGTGACTTGGAAGGGCGTATTTTATCGAGACGATATTGGCTATCGCGCAATCAAACGTGAGAAAAATGAAATTTAATCGATATTATCTACGTCTAAATTAGCCTACACTACGTAATGTATTTGTGAAGCGTGACCTTACGCCATAGTATACGCTCGTATTTGGATTTTTTACCAAAATGAATCCTTAGGCAAAGCTTATCGTCCAACTTTATTAAATTAAACAAGGTATAGAAAATGGGATCAGTTAAAAAATTATCAGGCATTGCACTAGCATCAGCCGCTTCATCACTCTTATTGTCAGCTTGCGGTGGTGACACCGCATCATCCGATAAAAGCGCAACAGCAGAAAAGCCTGCTACTGCGCCAGCAGCAACCGTTGCAGAAATCAAATGTTCGGGTACTAACACTTGTAAAGGTACTTCGGACTGTGCAACTGCAACGAGTGCTTGTAAAGGCCAAAACAGCTGTAAAGGAAAAGGCTGGGTTAAAGCGTCTAAAGCAGATTGTGATGCGAAAGGCGGAAAGGTAATCTAATTACCCAACCTGAAGAAAATAGTATTACCAAACGCAGGACACGCTAAGAATCGCAATTTTTCTTAGTACGTCCTGCGTTTTTGTGAGAGCAATAAATATCTCTACCCTGAAAATACTCTCAATCCTTGAATATCCTTACGTTATGATGCCTCTCAAACAAAAGGTATCCTTATCAAATGGAATCTACCTTGAGCAAACAACGCCTTCATTACCTTGATGTCATACGCGGTATCGCTATTATCTTAATGGTGGTTTATCACTTCTGTTTTGATTTAGATAATTTTAATATTATTCAGGTTGATATGGATACCAGTCCATTATGGAGAGGTTTTAGATACTTTATTATTACCCTGTTTTTAAGCACAATGGGAATAAGTCTGGCATTAACGCATAGCAAGAAAATTTGCTGGGTCTGCTTAAAGAAACGCACATTATTATTAGGTAGTGCGGCTATCTTAGTCAGTCTTGCCAGTTACCTGCAATTTCCGCAAACATGGATTTATTTTGGAATTTTACATTTCATCCTATTTGCATCATGGTTGGGTTTATTATTTATTGGTAAGCCTTGGCTTTCATTAATGACAGCAATCCTTATTTTAGTGGGTACTACCTTGGGTTGGTTGCATACCGATACACTCTTTTCTTTAGTACAGCAACCGCTACACTTACCGCCTGAATATACCGAAGATCTGGTTACCCTTTTCCCTTGGTTTGC
>JAGLDQ010000065.1 GCA_023145535.1 Cocleimonas sp.
CCCAGTGCTAAAAGAAGCGCGCATTCTGCTGGAATATACTAATACTGTCAAGCTTATTTAAAGCATTTTTTTAATAAGAGATGAATAAGATGCGAATCATCAAACCGTATTATTTTATTGATCATCCTTTAATCAGAATTCATACTCCATCAATCGTTCTAAAGCTATAATACATCGCTTGCATTCAAAAAATAGAACTTGCTGGTCTATACCTTGAATTATTAATAACAAAAATAATACCCAAATCCCGCACCATTGGTCGATTGGATGAAACTAATGTCAAACCACTCTGTTCTGACTAATTTACATCCGATTACACCAACAAAATAAAAATAATTATGTCTTATAAAATCATAACCACACTTGGGTTAGCTTTACTGCTTATAACGCAACCCGCCATTCTCTTTGCTAAAAATAATAGCCACTCTCCTCTTGGTGTTAATAGTAACGAAGTCATGGACGATGATGCCAGCGTCCCCTTTGTTGATGTCTTTAGAGCTTCCGTTCCTTTTGAAGAAGCGAGGCCATGGCTTACCAAGGGGAAAGTTAAATATGATTCTGATGGTTGGCCTGTCTACATTCCTAAAAATGGACAGGTTGGTACGCGCTTTATTAATAAACTCCCCGCAGGTACTGTGCCTGATGGGCTGTACACCGTTCTCTATGAAGGCAAAGGAAAGCTAATCTATGGCAATGATGCAAAACTAGTCCGCAGCACGCCAGGAAAAGACATTGTATCAATTAAAGCAGGCAAAGATAGAGAGTTGCGTGGGACACTAATTGTTAAAGAAACCGACCCTAATAATCATATTCGCAATATTCGCATTTTAATGCCGGGCGGAATCTGCTCAAACAATCCATACAAGCGCGTTCATAGTGCACGTAGTTGTTCCACAGGGCATTTTATGTCTTTTGAAAAGCATCATGCCAGCATTATATTCAACCCTGATTATTTGACTTACATGAAAGACTTTAAAGTCATTCGTTTTATGAATATGGCGGGCATTACTAGAAACCCCATTTCATCATGGAATGAACGCAATACAATGAGTCAGCAAACATGGGGAGGCAAGCCAACCGTGCGCGGAGCACCGCTTGAAATCATGGTGGAGTTAGCGAATCAGACAGGCTCCGACCCTTGGTTTTGCCTGCCCCACAAAGCAAGTAATGACTATATTTACAAATTTGCCTCTTATGTACGCAAACATCTACGCCCAGGGTTAAAAGTTTATATTGAGTATACCAATGAAGCATGGAATACCATTTTTACCCAAGCGCATTACATGAAAGATAAAGGCGGTGACTTACGTCTTGACCCTGACCGTGCTAAAGCAGGCTATAAATTCTATTCAATGCGCTCTGTTCAAATTTTTAATATCTGGGAGAAAGTTTTTGGTGGCACACAACGCATCGTGCGGGTAATGGGAAGCTGGACTGGCTATACTCGTATGACTGAAATGTTACTCACCTATCGTGATGCCTATAAAAAAACAGATGCACTCGCCATTGGCCCTTATTTTTACCCACATAAAAAGACAGTCGCTCGCCTTAGATCGGTTAATGATATTTTCAAAGCCTTATACAATCCAAAAGAGATTTATTCTATTCCTGGTGTCATAAAACTCATTAGTAAACACGCTAAAATAGCAGATAGCTATGGCGTGGATTTAATTGCTTATGAAGGAGGGCAACACTTAGTTGACTGGAAAAGCCGCTCTATTCATAAAAACCCAACGAAACTATTCATTCAGGCAAATAAAGACTGGCGCATGGCAAAGGCCTATAAAGATTTCTTTCGTGGTTGGAAAAAAGCAGGAGGCAAGCTCTTTGTGAATTTTTCCGCACCACGAACCTCACAATGGTTTGGTAGTTGGGGAACGAAGGAATATCTGACTCAACCACTCAGTAAAGCACCAAAACATCGCGCTATTCTACAATTTATCAAATCCAACCGTTGCTGGTGGAAAGGCTGTGCAAGCAGGCATATCGCAAGAATGAAAAAACCTTCTGTCAATCCAGGTACGGGTGTTTTTGCTAAAGTTAGAAATGGCAAAAAATCAAACTACGCAAAAGCAGGATATAACGGAAAAAAACCTAAACCTACTGCAAGAAAACGCGTTATTGCTAAGGCAAAAACTCCTAAAAAAGTGGTCAAATCAAAACCCACTTATAAGCCTCCTGTTATTGCCACACGTTCACCACCAACATATCGCCCAGATGCTATTATCAAACGTGATAAACAGCCAGGAAAATGGAATCATCAATCCGCAATACAGCTACGCAATATTATTGGCGGTGGCTTACAGGGGAGTCATGATTTAAGCGCAGTATGGCAAGCAAAATGGGATAACCAATACCTTCATATTCGCGTCGATACAATGGATGATTACTTTGTGCGTGATTCAAAAGCTCCTTGGGGAGATGACTCAATTGAAGTGTATATTGATGCAGATGGCAGTCGTAGCGCGTCATTTGATGGCAAAAACGATTTTCACTTTATCTACCGCTGGAAGGATAGCAAAGTTAGCCTAAGCAGCAACTCCGCCGGTCATAGCAATATGGGAATCCGACAAACCATGACACGCTCTGATCATGGCATGATATTGGAAACATCAATACCGTGGCGCTCACTCGGTGTTAATCCATCAAATGGCCACCGATTGGGGATTGATATTCAAATTAATGATGATGACAACGGCAACCAACGCGATACTAAACTTGCATGGCATGCTACCAATGATGATGCGTGGAAAAATCCACAGAAATTTGGTCGCTTAGAGCTTGGAATTTAATCATCTAAAAGGATCAGGATTGGGCATTACAAAACTGATTTCAGATGACAGAAGTATTTAGGGATGAATATTTCAGAAGAGCCGAAGCAAGTTTAGAACTTTTACTCCTGATCACTCAACCTCAAAGCGCATAGTAAATTACGCAATGAGTGAGAGTGGATGATCAGGGGTAAAACAACGAGTCTTGCCTTAAGAACGTGCATGAAATAACGTAGTACAGAAATAATTTTTTCTTTACGAGTACCTTTTAAAATAACAAGAGGACTCCGTTATTCTTCAAACTTACCCAGCGCCATTAGCTTTTCGTAGCGCTTCTCTAATAACTTATTAATACTCAAAGAACGCACCTCACGTAAACTTGCTTGCAATGCTTCACGCAACGCATCGGCTAATACATCAAAATCTCGATGCGCCCCCCCTAATGGCTCAGGCACAATGCGATCTATTAAGCCATGATTGCTTAAAATTTCGGAGGTAATACCTAACGCTTCCGCTGCTTCATCCGCTTTACTTGCATCTTTCCACAAGATAGAAGCACAACCTTCAGGAGAAATTACAGAATAAGTACTGTATTCCAGCATCATCACTTTATCGGCAACACCAATCGCAAGCGCACCACCTGAACCCCCTTCACCCACTACCGTAGCAATAATAGGCGTGCGTAACCGCGCCATTTCAAATAAATTCCGTGCAATCGCCTCGCTCTGTCCACGCTCCTCTGCCCCCACCCCAGGATAAGCGCCCGGCGTGTCAATAAAGGTAATCACAGGAATATGAAATTTTTCAGCCAGCTTCATTAAACGTAGCGCTTTACGATAGCCTTCTGGACGTGGCATACCAAAATTACGCTGGATATTCTCTTTGGTATCACGCCCTTTTTGATGCCCGATAAGCATAACAGGTTGACCATCGAAACGCGCTATACCGCCAACAATGGCCTGATCATCACCATAATGGCGATCACCATGTAATTCTTGAAAATCAGTACAAAGACGCTCAATCAAGTCAAAGGTATAAGGACGAGATGGATGTCTAGCAAGCTGCCCTATTTGTTTTGATGTCAGCTTGCTAAAAATACTTTTCGTCAGTGCTTTAGCTTTTCCTTCAAGGCGATCAACCTCCTCACTTAAATTTACCTCAGAATTACTCACAAAACGTAATTCATCAATCTTTGCTTCTAATTCAGCAATCGGTTGTTCAAAATCCAGAAAATCCGCACCCATAAAAAGACCCCTAACCAGTAAAGTACAGAAATAACTTACGCGTTCTCTTGCTTGCTAATCTCAGCATGCACTTCTTTCATATCCAAATCACGCACTTTAGCAATGACTTCATTTAACTGCCCTGCATTCATCATGCCTGGCTGAGAAAACAGCACAACTTGCTCACGGAAGATCATTAGCGTAGGAATAGAACGAATTTGAAAGTGAGCACCTAACTCTTGCTCTGCTTCCGTATCTATTTTACCAAAAACAATATCCTCATACTGCTCTGAAACTTCATCATAAATAGGCGCAAAAGATTTACAAGGGCCACACCACTCCGCCCAAAAATCGACGATAACAATGTCATTTTTATTAATAATATCTTCGAAGGTATCCGATGTAATGTCTACTGTTGCCACGATGTATTCCTTTATTGTTTAAATTAAAATATAAGTGAGAGAATATAAGGGGTCACCTACCCAATTACAAGGTAAGGACTAAGAATTCAATGCATCAGCTCCCCAGCTTGCTTGCAGCGAATGCTCAATAGCTAATTGATCTAAGACACGTGCCACCATAAAATCCACTATTTCATCCAAGGATTCAGGCTTAAAATAAAAACCAGGGTTAGCTGGCATAATAACCGCCCCCATACGACTTAGTTTTAGCATATTTTCTAGATGAATTTCTGAAAAAGGGGTTTCACGAATCACTAGAATTAGTTTTTTACGTTCTTTAAGCGCAACATCCGCTGCACGCTCTAATAAGTTTTTACTACTCCCCACGGCAATCGACGATAGCGTTCCAGTTGTGCAAGGACAAACGACCGTTGCATCCGCAACGCCTGTGCCACTGGCTATTGGTGCTAACCATTGTTCTTTTTCAAAAGCCCGAATTTGCCCCGCTTTTGCTTGGTATTTTTCAGTAAAAAACACTTCAATATCCGATGCCCGTACGGGTAATGCTAAGTCTGTTTCCATTTTTATAACAATATGCGCGGGACGAGAAAGCAATAAATAAATTTGACGATCTGCTTTGACCAACGCTTCTAATAAACGTAAACCATAAGCCGCACCGGATGCTCCCGTCATTATTAGCGTCACTGTTTTTCTCTTCACGATACTGCTTTCAGGCCTTGCAATAATTTATCATGGATTCCACCAAAGCCTCCATTACTCATGACTAATAGCTGATCGCCTGCATTCGCTGTTTTTACAACATCTGCAACTAACTGATCAATATCGCGGTAAAGGCGGGCATGACTGCCCAGCTCTTCCAGCAAGCTTTGCATTTCCCAATCAACGTTATCAGGCTGATAAAGAACAATCTGGTCTGCTACGCTTAATGACTCTGCCAATGCGCCTTGATGCACTCCCAACCGCATCGTGTTTGAACGCGGCTCTAAAATAGCAATAATTTTTTTATCACTCACATTAGCGCGCAAACCTGCCAATGTGGTTTTAATCGCGGTAGGATGATGTGCAAAATCATCATAAACACGAATATGATTCACTTCACCCCGTAATTGCATCCGACGCTTAATGCCTTTGAATTCTGCCAGAGCATTAATAGCATGTTCAACGGGTACACCGACATGACGCGCGGCTGCAATAGCGGCTAATGCATTGCTTATATTATGCTTGCCCAGCAAATCCCATTGAACAACCCCTTGGGCTTTACCTTCAAAAAACACTTGGAATTCACTACCATCGGCATTGATCACTTCAACGCTCCATGCCGAATCCGCTTTATCTTTTGAAGAAAACTTTTCTACGGCTGTCCAGCATCCCTTTTCCAAAACATCGTCAAGATTTTTTTCCTCTTGATTGGATACAACCAGCCCTTTGCTTGGCACTATTCGCATTAGATGATGAAACTGGGTTTTGATTGCGTCCAGATCAGGGAAAATATCCGCATGATCGTATTCAAGATTATTTAACACCAGTGTTTTTGGATGATAATGTACAAACTTAGATCGCTTATCAAAAAAAGCCGTATCGTATTCATCGGCCTCTACCACAAAAAAGGGGGTATCGCCCAAGCGAGCTGAAACGCCAAAGTTCTCTGGCACACCGCCAATTAAAAACCCTGGACTCATACCGGCATATTCAAGAATCCATGCCAGAATACTCGCTGTAGTGGTTTTACCATGTGTTCCTGCCACCGCTAAAACCCAGCGATCTGCTAAGATATGCTCATACAACCACTGCGGCCCAGAGGTATAGGACTGATTGTCATTGAGTAAATCTTCAACCACCGCCATGCCACGACGCATAAAGTTTCCAACAATAATTTCATCGGTATCAACGTCAATGTTTTCTGACAAAAAATCTTGGCGCACCGCAATGCCTTGTGATTCAAGCAAAGTACTCATGGGCGGATAAACATTTTTATCCGACCCCGTTACTTCAATACCCGAATCTTTTGCTAGCAAAGCAATGCCGCCCATAAAAGTACCACAAATACCTAGGATATGTATTTTCATGTCTTTATTCATTATCTCAGTCTAAATCTTCTAATTCATCAATCAGGCTTTTTTTCTTTTCAGCCGCCTGCTTATCCAACTTGCCATCTTTGATTAAATACTTACGTTTTTGCAGCCAAGCATCCCGCAGACTATTGTACTCATCATCTGATAATTCTTTCAACAAACCTTCAGATGAAAATAAACCAGCACGCTGATCTATTTTATCAAGTGCATAATAGGCCTGAGAACCCTCAAAGAAAAAATAAGGATTGGTAATACTATCAACCACGATACCAACACTATCTCTAACAGTCGAAGGCCCAAGTACAGGTAACATAATATATTCACCTGATGGCACACCCCATGTTGCTAGTGTCTGCCCGAAATCCTCATGATGTTTTTCCAACTTCATTTTTGTTGCTACATCAAAAAAACC
>JAGLDQ010000066.1 GCA_023145535.1 Cocleimonas sp.
TCTTTAGGCTTGAGTTGCAACACCGCATTGAGCGCATTGGGTACATCACCCAAGTTTGAAAAGGCATTACTAATCCCTGTATTCAAAAATTTGGGGGTGATTTTTTGATAACCTTTCGCTAACGGTTTGATAATTGCATTATCTATTGATTTATTAAAAGCATAGGCATCACGATTAAATGCCTCCAAATCTGAAGATGTTGCAGTATTGCTTACTGGTTCAGAATCACTCGTTAAATCTACAGCCTGTGTTGCACAGGCTTGCAGAAAAATAAACACGGCGACAATAAAGGTAATTGATTTTTTATTCATTACTTGAAGCTTCCTAATATAAGCTGAAACAAAGCGAAAGAGACCTTACAAACAGTCGAAAACAGGGGATGGAAAATATTATTTTATAGGTGCGGCTTAATCATCTCACTTAGCGGCTCAGGTCGATTAATGCCATACCCTTGCCCGTAATCAACGGACATCATTCTTAACAAACCAACTATTTGATCATTTTCCACATATTCAGCTATAATTTTCAATCCCATCGTATGGCCTACCTGTACAATAGATTGCACCATCGCTCTTGAGACATCATCAGATAAAATATCTTTGATAAAGATGCCATCAATTTTCAAATAATCAACATTCAGTGAGCGAAGATAACCGTAAGAACTAACACCTGTACCAAAATCATCCAAAGAAAAACTACTTCCCCGCGCTCGCAGTGTTTCAATAAATTTTTCTGCCAGTTGAATATTACTGACAGCAACCTGCTCAGTAATTTCAAAACACAGCATGCGTGGATCTATTTTTGTAGCATCTAATTCCTTTAACACAAAATCCAAAAATTTTTCATCATCCAAACTAATGCCTGAAAGATTGATGGCAAACACGGGTAATGGCGATTGTGGCTTAACTGATTTCAGCTGGCGCATCACATCCCTCACCACCCAACGATCCAACTCAGGCATCATTCCATTATTTTCAGCCACAGGAATAAATTCATCAGGCGGGATTATATTGCCATTCTCATCAAACATGCGAATAAGAATTTCATAATGGCTATAAGGTAATTTATACTTTGACGGCTCAAGCGCATGGATGGGTTGTGCAAACAAACGAAAACGATCATTTTTAAAGGCTTCTTTTAAGTTCCACATACCTTTTGTATCATTTTCTGCACGCTGAACATCTTTATCCTTCTTGTTATAGGCCAGTATGCGCCCCCCTTTGTCACGCGCAATACGACAGGTCAAGTCTCCATCTGAAAGCACTTGTGCAGCGGTTCTACTAAAGTTATTAACCAGTACAAAACCACCACTAATCGTGACAGGATAAGTCGCGCCATTCCATCCAAACTGAAAATTATTAATTGCCTTACGAATATGTTTCATCGTATTCACCGCCGATGAAATACTACGTTCTCGAAAAAGAATACCAAACTCATAGGTATTTAAACGTGACAGAAAATCAATTGATTTATCCACATTCTGCTGAAGTAATTCAGCAATACGTCGAACCAGCACATCCCCAGCCGTATAACCAATCGTTTCATTAATTTTTTTAAATTGATCAATCGACAAATGGAAAAATATATGGCTAGAACCATGCTTACGAGAATCATGAATCACTGTTTTTAATAAAGACTCAAATGCTTTGCGATTATAAAGGTGTGTGAGTGAATCCCGTTTTTCTAGAATTTCCACTTGCGCTTCCAATGACTTACGTTGCGTAATATCTTTAAAACTCAAGACATAAGCATCACTGTACTCACTCTGATAACCACTATCCAACAGAGTTATATTTAACTCCGTCGTCAATATTTTCTTATCACCGACTTTTAACTCACACTCTTTCCATCGGGAACTTTCTGCAAGTCTTGAAAAATTACTAATAGGCAGATCAGTATCACTATCGATGAGAGAAAAAATAGATTTATAATCTCGCCCCATCAGGCGCCTTAAGCGCCTCTTAAACATCTTTTCTGCCGCAGGGTTTACATACAAGAAAATACTTTTAGCATTAATAATAACAATAGGATAAGGAATGACTTTAAACGCTTCTTGTTTATAGTCCATTGGAGTTTTGCTCGTCAGCCCGCTAGAACGCTTGTTACGTAACAATAACCAAACAATAACTATTAAGCAGACCAGCAGCAAAATTAGCAACGGCCCTAAATAGGAAGAAAAAAACTCCATCTGCAAATATTCTAAGAAGTTACTTAGCTTTGTAACTTTCTTATAACTCCTTTGATTCCTAAATACAGCAAGCTTTCTTAAATTAAGGAACGTACACGGAATAACTCCCCGATCTTATAACGTAGAATTTTTTCTTCAGGGGAAGGATCTCATGAGGCGTAGAGTTATTCTACGTAACGAGTAAGCTCATTTCACCTGAAGTAAAAAAGCACGTTAGAAATTGGAAAATTGCTTCATGCATACTCCTAAAGCTAACAACGCTGATTTTAGGTTATTAATTAATTATTTTGTAGGTTCTACTCTACAGGGGTCTTATAACATAAAAAAACTGTATCCAAACTGTATCAATACTTATATTTCACAATGCAAAAAGGCCGAATTTCCAAATGAAAATCGACCTTTTTTATCCTATCACTCAAAAACGAGCCAGATTTAAATAGCGTTTAAACTTTTTCTTTAATACGTGCCGCTTTACCCGTCAAACCACGTAGATAGTACAATTTAGCACGGCGCACATCGCCTTTACGCTTAACTTCAATCCCTGAGATTGCATTGCTGTAAGTCTGAAATACACGCTCAACGCCTTCACCATGTGAAATTTTACGTACGGTAAACGCAGAGTTCATGCCACGGTTTTTCTTTCCGATGACAACCCCTTCAAATGCCTGCAAACGTTCACGATCACCTTCTGTTACGCGAACCTGAACAACCACGGTATCACCTGGGTTGAAGTCAGGAATTTCTTTGCTCATTTGCTCTGCTTCAAGCTGTTGAATAATGTTACTCATGTTTGTCCTTTAACTCTCTTTAATGTTCTCTAAAAAATCGTGCAGAAGCTGCTTATCTTCTGCCTCTAAAATTCTGTTTTTTAATAATTCTGGCCGTCTCTGTTGCGTTCGACCTAACGACTGCTGTCGACGCCATGTTGCAATTCGTTGATGATTGCCACTTTTAAGTACCGCTGGAATCTCTTTTCCTGCAAATATCTCGGGTCGCGTATAATGCGGACAATCTAACAAACCATCAGAGAATGAATCTTGCTCTGCGGAATTTTTATGCCCTAACACATCGGGCAATAAACGTGTAATCGCATCAATTAATACCATTGCACCTAACTCACCACCACTCAGAACATAATCACCAAGCGACCACTCTTCATCAACTTCCATCTCTAGAACACGTTCATCTACGCCTTCATAGCGACCACAAAGAAAAATCAAACCTTGTTGGGTTGACATTCTTTTAACAGCAGACTGATTTAATGTCTTGCCTTGCGGACTTAAATAAATAACTTTCGTTGTTATTGTCTTGCTTGCGTTAATTGCCTTTACATCTTTAATTGCATCAACCAGACAATCTGGCTTCATCAACATACCTGGGCCACCCCCATAAGGGCGATCATCCACAGTACGATGCACATCCGTGGTATAATCTCGTGGATTCCAACACTGCAAATCAATTAAATCTGCTTTTGCCGCTCGCCCTACAACCCCTGATTCTGCAACGGCTTGGACAAGTTCTGGGAATAAGGTAATCACATCAAAGCGCATAGGCTTAAAACTCAGGATCCCAATCAACAACCATTTGCTCTGTTTTTAAATCGACACTAATAACAACATTATCCGTATAAGGAATATAACGCTCTCTATCACCCTCAACCACTAATACATCATTATTGCCCGTCTCAAAGAGCCAAGCTACTTTTCCAAGGTCAACATTTGTCGTAGTAACCACTGCCAACCCCTCAAGATCAGACCAGTAGTACTCACCTTTTTTAAGCCGAACTAATTGGCTTCGATTAATATAAATCTCTGTTCCAATAAGTTCATGCGCCTGATCAGGGTAGTTAACGCCTTCTAAACACGCAACAACAACTTTTCCTTGGCGGCGACCTTTAAGTACTTTAATAGGCTGCTTATTATCACCCGAGCCTAGCTGCCATTCCTTGTATTTAGCAATATTTTCTCTTGGCATCGTATGGGAAAATACTTTTACCCATCCCTTTACACCAAAAACACCTGAGATTGCCCCCAGATGAATATAATCAGAAGATTGCTTCATATCACGATTATGCAGATTCAGACACTTCTGTTGCAGCCGCATCTTTTAACAGTTTAGCCACACGACCTGAAGGTTGAGCCCCTAAATCCATCCAATGCTTAATACGATCACTTTCCAAATGCAAAGGCACTTCTTGACCACATGCACGAGGATTGTAATATCCTAAACGCTCAATATATCCACTATCACGTGGCTTACGTGAGTCTGTCACAACAATATTATAAAAAGGACGTTTCTTTGCCCCGCCTCGTGCTAAACGAATAGTAACCATAATGTATAAAACTCTAGTTTGCCTAAAAAGACCGCCAAAGAAAGAAGCTTCACGCTCAAACAATCTTGACCAAAAAAATAATCGCGTGATTCTACTCTTTTTCTCTGAAATTGAAAGTACTAATTATATTAATACCGACGTAGACGGGGAGAATGCCACTTTTTAATACCAAAATCTAATAAAAAAGTTGCTCCCCCCTTGCCTGCCAGTTAGAAACTGAGACGTTGTTTCATGTACCTCCCTTAACAAAGCAAACCATCCGACGGATGCCTTAAAAACACCCTCGCCTTGCTGTTATAGTGAAGACACCCCCAATAATAATAAAAAGACTTCCCATGAAAAATAAAATAATAATGAGTTATCTCTTTTTTGGATGCTGCACACTCAACGTATACGCTGACTCATCCCCCCAATTACTAAAAAACCCAACCAATAAGCCTCATATTCAAACTATTAAAACGCTAAACATCGACCTACCCGCTCTCCCTAAGCCCTCCCGAAACGATCAAGATCATATAAAGACCAATAGCCCTCCAATAATCATCCTTGCTAGCGCAAAAAGATTTAAAATAAAAAATTTATTGGTATTAAGTACAACCAAAAACGCAGTCCTAAAAGCTACTTTAAAGAGAAGAAGCTATGGACTGCGTTATACCCGAATATGGTAATTTTCTTCTACTACCTAGGAGGAAACCCACCGCCACCCATCATTCCTGGCGGCATTTGACCTTGCATGGAGCGCATCATTTTCTTCATACCCCCTCCCTTAAATTTTTTCATCATTTTACTCATTTGCTTATGTTGTTTAAGAATGCGATTCACATCTTGAATCTGCATACCACAACCCGCCGCTATGCGCTTTTTGCGCGAGCCTTTAATAATGGCAGGAAAGCGACGTTCTTGCTGCGTCATTGAATTAATAATTGCCACCATGCGTGCCACTTCTTTATCACTCGCTTTCTCTTTAATTTGCGCCGATAAATTCCCCATGCCGGGCATTTTAGACATCAGGCCTCCCATACCGCCCATCTTTTCCATCTGTAGCATTTGTTTGCGTAGATCTTCTAGGTCAAAGCCATGCCCTTTATTCAGTTTTTTTACTAATTTTTTAGCCTGATTTTGATCAACATTTTTCTGCGCTTCTTCAACCAGTGAAAGCACATCACCCATGCCCAAAATACGCGATGCCATACGATCAGGATGAAAGGCTTCTAACGCATCAATCTTTTCACCCACACCGATAAATTTAATCGGCTTACCCGTAATTTGGCGCACCGACAATGCGGCACCACCGCGCGCATCACCATCCGCTTTTGTCAAGACAACACCCGTCAATGCTAACGCATCATCAAACGCCTTAGCGGTATTGGCGGCATCCTGCCCTGTCATGCTATCAACAACAAACAACGTCTCAACAGGGTCAATAGTCTTATGAATCGACTGAATTTCACCCATCATTTCTTCATCAATATGCAAACGACCTGCTGTATCCACAATCAGCACATCAAGGAACTTCACCTTCGCTTCTTGCAGTGCAAATGCCGCAATATCAACAGGAGACTGCTCTGCATGACTAGAGATAAAGGTTGCACCTGCTTGTTCTGCAACCGTTTCAAGCTGCTTAATCGCCGCCGGACGATACACGTCACAACTCACTACACCGACTTTTTTCTTATCTTTATCGATTAATAGTTTTGCCAGCTTACCAGCGGTAGTCGTTTTACCTGCACCTTGCAAGCCTGCCATCAAGATAACGGCTGGGGGTTGCGCTGCCAAATCAAGCGACTCATTTGACGCACCCATGGTCTCTGTTAGCTCATCATCAACAATTTTTATTAATGCCTGACCAGGAGAAAGGCTTTTGATCACCTCTTTACCAATCGCACGCTCTTTAACACGACTAATAAACTCACGCACTACGGGTAACGCAACATCGGCCTCAAGTAAGGCCATACGCACTTCACGCAACGTATCTTTAATATTTTCGTCGGTTAAACGCGCTTGACCACGTAGTTTTTTTACCGTACTGGAAAGACGATCACTTAAATTATCAAACATAAGTCTTCTACTATTTTTATTTCATTTATAAGAGTGGTACATTATAACATCACATTCCTAAAATTGTCCTATATAGTATAAACAATGACAACAATCGCAATAGTAGCCATTCTCCTCTATCTTATTAGCTGGCTTTTTCTTGGCTTAAAATTACGCTCGCGCCTGAATAACACCGCTCCCCTTAATAAAAAAATCTACCTGAGTCTCTGGTCTCTTGCCTTATTACTTCACGCTATCGTGCTGTATTACGCTCTGCTCTTTGGCAATGGGTTATCGATCAATATGATCACTGCCGCTTCACATATCATCTGGTTAACCAGTCTGGTACTCCTGATCACGACATGGACACGGGATGTTGAAGCGCTTGGCATTTTTATCCTGCCACTCACAGCTTTTACTCTTTTACTGCAACAAACTGTCCCCCTAGACTCCACTCATCTCATTCAAATTAATAATGGTCTGGGGGCGCATATCTTCACCTCCCTGCTTGCCTATAGCATGTTAATGCTCGCCGCCATTCAAGCGGCACTACTCGCAGAACAGAATAACCATCTGCATAATCATAAGCCAACTGGCTTTATTCGCGCCCTCCCCTCCCTACAGGACATGGAAAACCTGCTGTTTCGCTTTATTACCCTCGGCGTTATTTTACTCACCATTGCGCTAATCACGGGTTTTATTTATTTAGATAATTTATTGGGTCAGCACGTTGCCCACAAAACCATCCTTTCGATGTTTGCATGGCTGATTTTCACCACCTTATTAGTCGGTCATATTAAACTAGGCTGGCGGGGGCGCACGGCAATCCGCTGGACGTTAGCGGGCTTTATCATTTTAATGCTTGCTTTTTTTGGCTCAAAAATAATTCAGCATTTTCTTGGAATCTAAGCAATGGCAAAAACAAAAATAGAATACGCTTGCACTAACTGTGGCTCTATCCACAATAAATGGAACGGTCAATGTGGTGAATGTAAAGAATGGAACACGCTAGAAGAAAGCATTGGTGCAGGAAAAAAAAGCGCCAGCGCGAATAGCGCACGCTTCGAAGGCTATGCCGGCGACACTGCCAGCAAAGTAAAGTCTATCCGTGAAATTAGCACCGTAAAAGATGCACGCACTAGCACCAATATTGCTGAATTAGACCGCGTATTAGGCGGCGGCTTAGTACAAGGCTCCGTGGTATTAATTGGTGGTGATCCGGGTATTGGAAAATCCACCATTTTGATTCAAACACTGGCAAAATTTGATAACCTACGCACACTCTATGTCACCGGCGAAGAATCCCTACAACAAGTCTCCATGCGCGCACAGCGCTTAGAATTACCACTTGATAATCTACGCTTACTGACTGAAACTTGCATTGAACGCATTATCGCCCACGCAAAAATAGAAAAACCACATGTGATGGTGATTGACTCCATCCAAACCATCTACACCGAACAACTCACCTCAGCCCCAGGCGCTGTTGGGCAAATCCGTGAAGCAACCGCCCTTCTCACCCGCTTTGCCAAACTCACGAACACCTCACTGTTTATTGCAGGACACGTCACCAAAGAAGGCACACTCGCTGGGCCACGTGTACTTGAGCATATGGTCGATACCGTTCTCTATTTTGAAGGCGACCCCGGAAGCCGTCACCGTATTTTACGTGCCGTCAAAAATCGCTTCGGCGCGGTCAATGAAATTGGTGTCTTTGCCATGAC
>JAGLDQ010000067.1 GCA_023145535.1 Cocleimonas sp.
GCCATCTTCCTCTCTCGCCATGAAGAATCTGTTGCTGGCAGCGTGATTATGGTGACTCGCGAAGGCACACGTCCTTTATTAGTTGAAGTACAAGCACTTGTGGATGAAAGCCACGGAGGCAATCCACGCCGTGTCGTCTTAGGACTAGAGCAAAACCGCATGGCCATGTTACTCGCGGTATTGCACCGTCATGGTGGCATCTCTATGTTTGACCAAGATGTATTTGCCAATGTCGTAGGCGGCGTAAAAATAACCGAAACAGGGGCGGATTTGCCTCTACTAATCGCCGCCTTATCTAGCTTTCGCAATCAACCGCATCCATCCAATATGGTCGTCTTTGGCGAAGTAGGACTTGCAGGGGAAATTCGTCCCGTTCCCAATGGTGAAGAACGTTTAAAGGAAGCCTGCAAACATGGTTTTAAGCGCGCCATTATTCCACAGGGTAATATGCCACGAGGCAAGATTAGCCATGAAGGGAATACGATAGAAATCATGCCAGCGAAGCGATTGGAAGAGGCTTTGGATTATTTATAAACGAGCACAGCAAACCATTTCGTTCAACTAATAACTTAAAGTCTAAACTCCCGCTAGCTTCGTTAAAAAATTCGCCGTAGCCTTGACAGAAATACAGTTTTTTGCTTTGCTAGCAAAACTAATCCTCACCAATTATTTAGCCGAACCTAATCCTTGCTGCATTAGCCAAAGCGATTAGGAACTGTCTCAATCACTAACAACCTTAACGGGTAGATCAATAACCACACAAGTCCCCTGTCCTAGCTCACTTTTAATCTGCAATGTTCCGCCATGCGCTTCAATAATCAGCCGAACCAAATACAAACCCAAACCGTACCCCCCTGTTTTTCGTTGCCGTGATGAATCCGCACGATAGAAAGGTTCGCTTAAATGAGGCAGGTGTTCTGCCGCAATACCCGCCCCCTCATCCTTAATCGTCAGTTTTATTATTTTTTGATCACTTTGCGTGCTAACTTCAATCGCTTGTTGATCCAATATTTGATGCTTGACGGCATTGTCCAGTAAGTTTTTAATGACAAATTTTAATCGTGTATCATCTAATTCAAGTATTGGCAGGTTTTCTGCTAGGTGCAATTTAAGCGGTTGCGATTGAAAATGACTACCCACCACCTCCTGAATTAGCGCATTTAGCGAGGTTTCACTCAGATTTAAGACATGATGCTTGCTTTTAAGGCGCTCTGCTTCCAGTAACTCATGAATCAAGCCTTCCATTTCATCTAAATCATCCACCAAACCCTGCTTCAGATTGCTTGAATCCATTAAGGATAAGGCTACTTTAGCCCGCGTTATGGGTGACCTTAGTTCATGACTTATGGCTAATAGTAATTGGCGTTTAGCTTCTAGCATTTGCTCTATATCATCCGCCATATGATTAACCGTTTCCGCTAACTCCCCAAACTCATCTTTACGTGTAGTTTTTATACGATGCGTTAATTCACCACTGCCAATACGTTTTATATCGGCCTCAATACTTTTCAAGGGTTGAAAGAGCCAACGAATAGCAAAATAAAGTAACGCCAAAATAGTAAGAATACCAAGCAAGCTGAAGATGACCAAACGCCCAAACGAGAAGTGGTCTAACTCACCTCGGGTAATAAATAAGGTTGTATATTGTTGTTTTTTAATACGAATGATAAATTGTCCACGGTAAAATCCACGTTGAAATAATACACCGCGCCTTTTTCTAGGGGGCTTAAAATGAAATTTATTAATATCAGGAAATTCCCCTGTGGATGACCAATGGGTCTCGGGGCCGTCAATCATAATATCCAGTAGTAAACGTTCACTTAACTCTTTAGCATGCTTAATATTAGGCGGATAACCAATTTCACGATGCAAGTGGTGAATATAATGCTGTAAATGTGGACGTACATTATGCTCAAAATGCTGCTTAAAGGATGAGCCTACAAAGGTTTGAAAGAGGATGAGCAAGGTGATACTACTGATAACAAAGAGTAGTACCAGCTTTAATGACAGAGAGTATCTTGCTTTTTTCCAAAGTGACATCTTAAAATTCCTGCATCGCTATTTTTCACTGTCATAATCGGCTGATATTTTACCACCCTGCGCTAATCAAGGAGAAGACGATAACCTACGCCCCACACGGTTTGAATACAATCGAGTGGCTTTAGTTTTTGTCGCAAACGACTCACTAAAATATCCACTGATCGAGAAAATAATTCAGAATCAATACCACTCAAGCCATTCATGATTTCATCACGACTAAA
>JAGLDQ010000068.1 GCA_023145535.1 Cocleimonas sp.
CAGACGTTGTACAGGATGGCTACGCTTTAGCACATTATGAATACGCGCAACCAGCTCACGAGGCTCAAACGGTTTTGCTAAATAATCATCAGCACCTAGCTCCAAACCTATAATACGATCCGTTACTTCACCGCGCGCTGTCAACATTAAGATAGGAATATCACTACTTTTTCGAATAGTGCGACAAACATCAAAACCATCCATATCAGGCAACATAATATCAAGAATAACGAGATCAATATTATCTTGCTCAAGGCGCTGTAAACCTGATTTCGGATGCGTTTCACTAATAAGCGTCAAGTCATAACGCAAAAAATACGCTGCAAGGAGCGTACCTAAACGTTCATCATCGTCTATTAGTAATATTTTGTGCATTAATTAATACTCGTTTTAAACAAAATAAACCACGGAAGACACAGAAGATGAACCTTATTTTTCAATCTATTCCGTGATAAATAAAATTTTATCACGCTTCGTGGTTTAGTTGTTTATTCACTTTTAAAGTGTCTACCAAAACCACCATGTCCTGAGAAATATTGCAATTTTTTCTTTAGTGTTGCACGTTGCTCCGTACTGAGGCTATCAGTAAAAACAGCAATCGCGGCAATCATTTCAGGGGCTTTCGCTTTTCTTTCTTCACCACGACTTTGCAGTAGATGTAATGCCTGCGCCTGATCTAGTGAGGGTGCATCTAATAAGGATAGCAATTCACCGCCTTTTTTGGCTTTCTTTTCTTTGTGATGATGAGCAAATAATTGCTGCACTGCTTTTAAATGAGTAACCTGTGTTTCATTAAGGCCTAGCTTATGCGTCATGCGCTTTACCATAAATTCGCCACGCTTGCCTGCATCCTGCATTCCATGCTTACCAAATCCACAATGTTCTCCACCACCAGCATACGCGGCGAAACCTCCTAATGTTAAAATACTTAATACCGACGCTAATACAATTTTTTTACTTTTAGTCATTTTATGTTTCCCTAGTTATTGTCGTTAATTGACGATCAAATAATACGAATTTTTGGTGTAACAAACATCTCAAGCTTGTAACAATGTGTAACATTATAAAATCATCAATACACCGCTATCTTCTACAAAAATAAACAGCCATCACTTCGCATGCCACCACGTATCACTGGAAACATGACGAGTTTTAAAAAATACCCTATAGTTATTCTTTATTTAATCATTATAAGGAATCAATATGCCCAACCCCTACTCAACCCCTACAAGCAATCTTCAGCGTGACCTCAATGACGATCAGAATGATACCAGTAGCCCTTTTTCAGCGAAAGGACGCTTCGGTCGCCTAAGTTATCTAGCTTGGTATCTGCTCACAACGATTGTGACATTTGTTATCGCGGGTATTGTCATGGCACTGACGGGTGCTGCAACGGGTGTGTTAACCGCATCAGACCCTGATGCTATTTTATCTTTTTACACCTCTGGAGCGGGGATAGCGGTACTAGCGGTGATGCTTGCTTCGCTTGTTATTAATCTTATTTTCTTTATTCGTCGTTTGCATGATATAAACATGAGCGGCTGGTTCTCTCTACTTTTTCTTATACCGCTAGTAAACCTTATTTTTGGTATTTATGCATTGGCAAAAAAAGGAACAGAAGGGGCTAATCGTTTTGGCTCAACAAGAGCAACGCCAAAATGGGAAAAAATTGTTGGCATTATTGCACTGATTATTCTTGTACTTTACCTTATTGTCATCCTTGCGGCGATTATTGCACCCATTATGCTTAGCAGTATGTCATAGGGATAGACCAGCACAACGACCCGCTATAAGTGCCTGCATTATTGATGCCGTAAAACCTGCAATTTTTTGTTTTTCAAGTTAATTATTAGCCGACACTTTGAACGGATTGGTGTGTTCACTAAAAATGCATATCCACACCTGATTTATCTCTAAGAAAAGGGAAAAATACTATAATAATTTTACTTCTATCCTGATATTGATAAGCTACTCAATCAATCCATCATCTTTTTCATTTTATTTGACGAATACGCCCCCCTTCAAAATCTAGATTAACACCCAGCCCAAAAGTAGTAATTAATATGCTCTACCTCTGTGAAAAACCATCTCAAGCCCGCGACATTGCTAAGGTACTAGGAGTCCATCAACGCCACGATGGCTATCTTTCAGGCGCTAATAAAATAGTAACTTGGTGTTTTGGTCATTTACTCGAAATGGCGGAGCCACATGCTTATGGCGAACAGTATAAACGTTGGTCATTAGCATCTTTGCCAATTATTCCACAACGCTGGGAACACCACACTAAAAAAGGTGCTACAAAACAGCTCGCCATTATTAAACGCCTTATCAAAAAAGAAAATCATATTGTCATTGCAACCGACGCTGATCGTGAGGGCGAGGTCATTGCGCGTGAAGTGATGCGGGTTGCTGGTTTCAAAGGCGACGTTTCTCGCCTTTGGCTATCGGCGCTAGATGATGCTTCTATTCGCAAAGCCCTTAAAAACATAAGATCAGGCAAAGAAACGGATACATTGTATTACGCCGGTGTCGTTCGCTCCCGTTGTGATTGGTTGGTAGGAATGAATCTTACTCGATTATATTCACTCAAAGCACAACAATCAGGCTACCAAGGCGTGCTTTCTATTGGTCGAGTACAAACACCAACATTACGGATGGTAGTGGATCGTGATTTGATCATTAAGGATTTTATACCCGTGCCTTTTTGGAATGTGACTGCCACTTTAGAGGCAGAACAGCAGCGTTTTAAAGCAAAGTGGATACCCCCTAAAGCGGCGGATTATAGTGACGAGGAAGGTCGCTGTATTAAGCAAGCTAAAGCCCAAGAAGTACACCAGAAAATTCAAGATAAACGAGCCACCGTATTAAGCGCAACAACCACCCGCAAAAAACAAGCACCTCCCCTACTCTTTTCGCTTTCGTCCCTGCAACAATTTTGCAATCAGGTCTATAACATGAGTGCTAAAGAAGTGCTGGAAGTAGCACAATCACTCTATGAAAAACATAAAGTTACAACCTACCCAAGAACAGATTGTGAGTATTTACCCAAATCACAAAAATCGGATGCTGATAGTATTTTAAATCACCTATCCCATCAGTATCCAGCATTGGTACAACAGGCTGATCGCCATATTAACTCAAGAGTATGGAATGATAAAAAAGTAACAGCTCACCATGCCATCATTCCTACCAATACCCGACCAAACCTGAGCACAATGAGTGAGGCTGAAAAGCGAGTACATAATGCACTTTGTAAACGCTACTTGATGCAATTTTTTGCTTCTTATGAATTTGATCAAACCCTTATTTTACTCGACATTGAAACCTATCCATTCAAGGCATCGGGAAGAATTGAGCGTATTAAAGGCTGGAAAGTTGTACTGGACGATAAAGGCAGTAGCAAAAACAAGGATTCTAAAACCGATCAGCAGCTACCTTCACTCAATAAAAACCAACAAATTCCTGTGGTTAATGCTCTTTGTGAAGATAAAAAAACACAACCACCCAAGCATTACACCGAAGGAACCATCATTGCGGCAATGAAAAATGCAGCGAAAGAAATCACGGATACCCAATTGAAAAAAATCTTGAAAGAAACCGCTGGCATCGGCACAGAAGCCACCCGTGCAAATATTATTGAGCTATTGATAAAGCGCAAATTAATGACGAAACAAAAGAAACGCCTTAAAGCAACGGAGGCGGGAATTCAACTAATCCAAGCTGTTCCAGAAGCGGTTAAATCAACCGGTACAACTGCATTATGGGAGCAGTCGCTCGATGGCATTGTAGAAGGTCGTGTCTCCCCTAAAGGTTTTTTGATTAGCCAACAAGAATGGCTAACTGAACTCATTAAGCAAGAAATACAATCACCTCCGCTAAAAATAAAAAATAACGACACGAAAGGGAAGCCGACCCATTATTGCCCGCAATGTAAAAATGCTTTAAACCGCCGCAAGGGTAAAAATGGCTTTTTTTGGGGATGTAGCACATACCCTACTTGCAAATTTACAGCGAATGATCAACGCGGCAAGCCTGAACTGAATCAGATCTAAAAACAATAAGCTTCAGAAACCTTAGCTACTTTAGGAGCAGGCATGAAACATTATTTATTAGCCCCTGCCCAAGTCGCAAAAATAGACATAAAACACGCCATAAAAATCACTTCCTCTCGTCGATATTATTCGCTATAATTCGCCCGCAAATTTTACTGTCTCTACAAGGAGGGCACTCTTGAGAGACGATCAATCAACCATTTTTATGGAGATTAAAGATGCCTAAGATGAAAACTAATCGCGGCGCTGCTAAGCGTTTCCGCAAACGTGCTAACGGCACGTTTAAGTGCAAGCAGTCTCACCTGCGTCATATCCTTACCAAAAAGAGTAGTAAGCGTAAGCGTCATCTACGTGCTGGCGATGTTGTCGAGAAAGTCGATACGCCGATGGTTCGTCGTATGCTCCCATACGTTTAAGTAACTACTAACTAATTTAATAAGGATATAAGAGAATGGCTAGAGTAAAACGTGGTGTTACAGCACGCGCTAAACACAAAAAAGTACTAAAAAAAGCAAAAGGTTATTATGGCGCGCGAAGTCGTGTTTATCGTGTCGCTAATCAAGCCGTAACGAAAGCGGGTCAATATGCCTATCGTGACCGTCGCCAAAAGAAGCGTCAGTTCCGTCGCTTATGGATTGTACGTATCAATGCCGCCGCAAGAATGTTTGATCTATCCTACAGTCGTTTTATGAATGGATTAAGCAAAGCTGAGATTGAAGTTGATCGTAAGATGCTTGCTGATTTAGCAGTACATGATATTGATGCATTTGGACAATTAGCTGAGAAGGCAAAAGCCGCCCTCGCTTAATTGACCGCGTAGATCAATTTATTAACATACTTTAACGTGTGTGTTAGAAAAGGGAAAGGCTTATGCCTTTCCCTTTTTTGTTTGGGCTATCGATAAAAAATAGCCCAATAGGCAACGGAGAAATAACAGTGAAACAACTGTCAGAATTAATGGAACAAGCTCAAGAGGAGCTTTTATCAGCATCTGATCTTAGCGCATTAGATGATGTGCGAGTACATTATCTGGGCAAAAAAGGACAAGTGACCGCGCAGTTAAAACAGCTTGGTCAATTGCCGCCTGAAGATCGCCGTGAAGCAGGGCAAGAAATCAACCGCGTAAAACAAGCATTACAAAAATCAATTGAAGCACGTAAAACAGCCTTACAAGAACAAGCACTCAACGCCCAGCTTGAGCAGGAAAAAATCGATATCACCTTACCTGGACGCAAAATGGATAC
>JAGLDQ010000069.1 GCA_023145535.1 Cocleimonas sp.
GGTGGGCAAAAAATACTACCCATTCTACCGATTTCTCTTTAGTTTTCACGCGCTAGCATCAATAGGTCTTTATTTGATCTTATTGACCTGCGCTATACTCAATCCTGTTTTTTGAGCAATAACATCCGCGTCTAAAACATCTAAGAGTTTTTTAGCTAGTGCTATTTTTGCTTCTTCTCGCCCCTCTTCTCGCCCCTCTTCGTGTCCTTTTTTACGTCCCTCTTTGTGCCCCTCTTCTTTGGCATAATCCATAACATTTTTATAGTCTAAACGTCGTTTAAGGTCTTGTTGATAGGCGAATTGTTCGTCTTCATTGAGTGCTAAGAATTCAGCAACGTGAAAGGCTTCGGTGATGAGTGCATCGTTTGCTAGGGTCTCGGGGATAGTTTGGCTTTGTGCGAGGTTGTTGAGGTAATAGAGCCAGTATTCAAGGTGGTTTGATAGTTCTTTTTCCTGCTTTTTAAAATTTGGCATTTGCAGGTAGTAATAGGTTAATTTATCATAAAAGACCTGATTATTATCATCTTTTAGCAGGACTTTAGTGACGTAGTTATCATCGTCAAGGGTGAAGTCGAGAATCCCAACGAAGAAGATTTTTTTTAAACGATAATCCCAATCGCCACGTTTGGATTGTTGTTGAATCGGAAAAGAGGTGTAGTAAAGACTGCGATCTTTAAAGTATTTTTGCTTGCTACGTTGTAGCTCAACAATAAAATTATTATTGTTCTCATCGGTGCAATATACATCAAAAATAGCGCGTCGGTCTATAATATTTAAGCCCAGCTTTTCGAGGTTACGGTATTCTAAGTCAATGATTTTATCGTCAATATCGAGTAAATCATTAAGAAAGCTAATGAGAAAGCGTTTGTTTTCTTCCGTACCAAAAATATGCTTAAAGCCAAAGTCAGTAAAAGGGTCGATATATTTATCTTTTATCATCATACACATCGTTTTTTATCCTGTGATTGTTGCACCGTTTTTTAAGGGGAGCTATTTTGTTTATAAGCAAGCTAGCCCGTATGGAGCTTCGCGGAATACGGGGAAACGATGCACTTGCACAATGATGGCTATGGGATAATCATTAATGCCGTTTTATAGGAAACTATCACGGTAATGCACCATCCTCCCGTATTCCGTAAACTCCATACGGGCTACGCTCTGGCATAATGATAGTTATGCATATCATGGTCGGTTACGCAAGCTACACCGACCCTACGATTAACAAAAGTGTAAACTACTTTTAGCACAGATGAAGGATGCCTAAATTTAATTAAAATATCTGTCTTTCGACAGCCTCGGTGTAGACTCATCCTCTACTCGTGACTATTTCATCCTATTTCTTAGGCATATAAATATCAGTACAAGTCCCTTCGGCCACTTCAGCTGCAAAGTTCAGTGTCTCAGAAAGGGTAGGGTGAGGGTGAATCGTTAATCCAATATCCTCCGCATCCGCGCCCATTTCTAATGCTAGCACTGCTTCTGCAATTAATTCACCTGCATTCGTACCCACAATTCCCGCGCCAATTAATTGACCCGATTTCTTATCAAATAAAACTTTAGTGAGTCCTTCATTGCGTCCAATACTTAAAGAGCGTCCGCTGGCTGCCCATGGGAATGCGCCTTTATTAACGTCGATACCTTCTGCTTTGCATTCTTCTTCTGTTTTACCCATCCATGCAACTTCAGGGTCGGTATAGGCTACGGATGGAATGGCGCGGGCATCAAAGTAGGATTTATGTCCTGCGATAACTTCGGCGGCGACTTTCGCTTCGTGAGTCGCTTTATGCGCTAACATCGGTTGCCCAACGATGTCGCCAATGGCGTAAATATGATCCACGTTAGTTTTCATTTGTTTGTCAACGTCAATAAAATGATAATCATTGACTTGCACGCCTGCTTTATCGGCATCAATTAATGCGCCATTAGGTGTGCGACCGATAGAAACTAAGACGCGATCAAAAGTGTCGCTTTCTGGTGCGTTTTTACCCTCAAAATGACAGACTAAACCGTTATCGCTAGGGGTGATCGCCGTGACTTTGGTGTTTATGTAGATTTTTTCA
The DNA here is from genome assembly GCA_023145535.1 of Cocleimonas sp. GTDB lineage: Bacteria > Pseudomonadota > Gammaproteobacteria > Thiotrichales > Thiotrichaceae > JAGLBW01. The sequence continues at coordinate 2,061 of JAGLDQ010000069.1, forward strand.
TAGCGCTTTTTAATACGGCGTTCTAATGGGCGGACAAGGTCGCGGTCTACACCAGGCATTAATCCTTTGGATAGCTCAACAACGGTTATATTTGCGCCAAGTGCATCGTATACGGTTGCCATTTCTAGTCCGATAATGCCGCCGCCGACGACTAATAGACGCTTTGGTACTGCTTCTAGCGCGAGCGCATCGGTGGAGTCCATAACGCGGGGATCATCCCATGGAATAAAAGGGAGTTTAGTAACGCGTGATCCTGCGGCGATAATGCAGTTTTCAAACGCTATGGTCGTTGCGCTGCCATCTTCTGCAATAACCTCAATATGGTGTGCAGAGATAAATTTGCCATAGCCTTGCACGATTTTTACTTTACGCTGTTTAGCGAGTTGCTTTAATCCACCCGTGAGGCGTTTTACAATGCCTTCTTTATTTTTGCGGATGCCCTCCATATCAATATCAGGCTTGCCGAATGTAACCCCGTGCTTGCTGAATGCTTCCGCTTCATTAATAACGTTAGCGGTGTGTAATAAAGCTTTTGAGGGAATGCAACCAACATTAAGGCAGACACCACCAATACTGGAGTAGCGCTCAATCATAATGACATCCAGCCCTAAGTCTGCGGCACGAAAAGCAGCGGTATAGCCGCCAGGGCCTGAGCCTAGTACGACCACTGTTGCTTTCATGTCGGCATCACCAGAGAAATTGGCCGAACCAGCGGATGATGTTGCCACGGGTTTTTGTTGGGTGTCGGGCGCTACTTCTTTGGTTGGACTGTTGGCGGAGTCAGCGACTTTTATTTTTACTATAGCACTGCCTTCTGCAATCTGATCGCCATGATTGATTAAAATTTCTGTGATCGTACCACGGACTGGACTGGGTATTTCCATAGAAGCCTTATCCGATTCTACGGTGATTAGAGAATCTTCAACTTCAACGGTATCGCCCACGGCAATCAGCACTTCAATTATTTCAACTTGATCGAAATCACCAATATCGGGGACGTTAACTTCAATGATATTGCTCATGTTTTTATTCTCTAAAGTAATAATGGGTGGGGCTGTGTGTCTCGTATTGTGTGCGTTTTATACGGTCTACGTTTGATCCTAAACTACACCAATAAGCGTCGAATATCGGATAACATTTTTCCTAAGTAGGTAATAAATCGAGCCCCATCCGCGCCATCAATGACCCGATGATCATACGATAATGATAAGGGCAACATTAAGCGCGGTTCAAATTCAGAGCCATTCCACTCAGGTTGCATTTTCGAGCGTGAGACACCTAAAATCGCCACTTCGGGGGTATTCACAATGGGGGTAAATTGAGTGCCACCGATACCGCCAAGGCTTGAGATAGTAAAACATCCCCCTTGCATATCGGAAGGTTTTAGTTTTTTATCGCGTGCTTTGCCTGCAAACTCACGAATTTCTTGTGATATTTGTACTAATGATTTCTTATCTGCATCGCGTATCACAGGGACGACTAATCCATCGGGTGTGTCAACGGCTACGCCCACATTATAGTAGCTTTTTAAAATAAGGTTTTCACCACTATTATCCAATGCGCTATTAAAGCGTGGAAATTCTTTTAGCGCGGCCACAACGGCTTGGATAATGAAGGCAAGCGGGGTGATTTTAATCCCATCGCGTTCCATTTCTTTACCCATTTGCTTACGGAAGGCTTCCATTTCGGTAATATCAGCTTCGTCAAATTGGGTAACATGCGGAACAGTGAGCCAGCTACGGTGTAAAAACTGGCCTGTTAGTTTATTGATTTTACTCAGCGCTTGCGTTTCAATGTTACCAAATTGGCTAAAATCAATCTCAGGCAAGGGGGTAATACCAAGCGGTGTGCCTTGGGTGGTAGGACTAACGCCACCAGAAAGTGCAGATTTTACAAAGCCTTTAACATCATCGCGTAAAACACGGTTTTTACGTCCTGTGCCTGAAATAGCGCCTAAATCAACCCCTAGTTCACGTGCAAATTTGCGTACGGATGGGCTAGCATAGGATTTACTAAAGGTAACTTCATCAACATTGGCAGTGGGTGACGGCTTTTGTGTGGGTGCTGGAGCAGGTGCTTGTTTTTCAGGCTCTGGTGCTTTGGTTGTTTCAACCGATACAAGGTCTTCTTGAGTCACCTCAGAGGGTGCTGGCTCCGCTATTTTACTTGCACTTGCTTCAAGGAGTAAAATCAAGCCACCTTGGGCAATGTCATCCCCTATAGAGACTTTAATCTCTTTAACAATCCCTGCATCACTGCTGGGTATTTCCATTGAGGCTTTGTCAGATTCAACGGTAATCAAAGAGTCTTCTGCTTCGATTTGATCCCCCACGGTAACCAGAATTTCAATAATTTCTACGCTATCAAAATCACCAATATCAGGGACTGTAATTTCTTTCATGCTCATGGTATTTACGCCTGTAGTGGGTTGGTTTTTTCAGTATCAATTTTATACTTTGCAAGAGCGTCAGAGACTTTTGCGGTGGCGATCATGCCTTCATTGGCTAATGATTTAAGGGCCGCAACAACAATGTGGTAGCGATTGACTTCAAAGTGCTTGCGTAGCTCTTCACGTGTATCACTGCGACCAAAGCCATCAGTCCCCAAGGTGGTGTAGCTCCCTGAAATCCATTCACGAATCTGCTCAGGATATTGCTTCACATAATCGGTGGCGGCAATGGTTGGGCCACGATGCTTTTTCAGCTTTTGCGCTACGAAAGGCGTTTTTGCGTCTTCCAGTGGGTGTAGTCGATTCCAGCGTTCTGTTTCGGCTGCATTACGCGCTAATTCATTGAAGCTGGTGCAACTCCATATATCAGCATCAACCCCCCAGTCACTTGTTAATAAGTCAGCAGCAAAGATGACTTCACGAAGAATCGTTCCTGATCCCATTAGTTGTACTTTCTTCTTCTTTTTACCGCCGCCTCTTAATAGATACATCCCTTTGATAATGTCTTTTTCAACCCCTTTTGGGAGCGCAGGCTGAGAGTAGTTTTCATTCATGGTGGTGATGTAGTAGTACACATCTTCTTGATTAGCATACATGCGTTGTAAGCCATTATGCACAATCACGGCCATTTCATAGGAATAGGTTGGATCATAAGAAATACAGTTAGGAATCAAACCGGCTTGTACCATGCCATGACCATCTTGATGCTGTAGGCCTTCACCCGCCAGCGTGGTACGTCCTGCCGTTGCGCCCACTAGGAAACCACGCGAACGACAATCGCCCGCCGCCCAAGCCAAATCTCCAATACGTTGGAAGCCAAACATGGAGTAATAAATATAGAACGGTACCATATTAATATTATGGGTACTGTAAGCGGTTGCTGCTGCAATCCATGAGGAGAATGCACCCGCTTCATTAATCCCTTCTTCTAGTATCTGTCCGCTTTTATCTTCTTTGTAGAACATCACCTGCTCTTTATCCTGTGGCTCATAAAGCTGGCCTACGGATGAGAAGATTCCCAATTGGCGGAACATACCTTCCATGCCAAAGGTGCGTGCTTCATCAGGTACAATCGGCACGATATTTTTCCCCATTTTTTTATCACGGGTTAATAAGGTCAGTAAACGGACAAATGCCATAGTGGTTGACATTTCTTTATCGCCAGAGCCTTTTAGTAAGCTATCAAAAATAGATAAATCAGGGACTTCTAAAGGTGCGGCGGATGTTTTTCGTACAGGAAGTGATCCCCCTAGTTTTGCACGATGTTCATGCATGTATTTGTATTCAGGGCTATCTTCATCAGGACGATAATAAGTGCAGGCGGCGGCATCTTCATCACTTAATGGAATATTGAAACGATTTTTAAAGGTGATCATTTCATCTTCACTCAGTTTTTTCTGAGAATGCGTACGATTTTGTCCTTCGCCAGCAGACCCCATACCATAGCCTTTTACGGTGTGAGCAAGGATAACGGTTGGCTGGTTTTTATGATTAACCGCTGCATCATAAGCGGTATACACTTTATGTGGGTCATGTCCGCCACGATTAAGTCGCCAAATATCGGCATCGGACATTTTCTCAACCATGGCGGCTAATTCAGGGTACTTCCCAAAGAATTGTTTGCGTACATAGGCACCGTCTTTGGCTTTATAGTTTTGGAATTCGCCATCAACCACTTCCAACATGCGCTTTTTAAGAATACCCGTATTATCTTGAGCAAATAATTTATCCCAATAAGACCCCCAAAGCACTTTAATAACATTCCAGCCTGCGCCTCGGAACATGGCTTCTAGTTCTTGTACAATTTTTCCATTACCGCGTACAGGGCCATCTAAGCGTTGTAGGTTACAGTTTACAACCCACGTTAGATTGTCCAGTTGCTCACGTCCTGCCAGTGAAATAGCGCCCAAGGTTTCAGGCTCATCGGTTTCACCATCCCCGACAAAACTCCAAACGCGGCGATTTTCAGTATCAGCCAGCTTGCGGAATTTTAGGTAGCGCATAAAACGCGCTTGGTAGATGGATTTAATCGGGCCTAACCCCATAGAAACGGTTGGAAACTGCCAATAATCAGGCATTAACCAAGGGTGAGGATAGGAAGATAGGCCTTTACCATCGACTTCTTGGCGGAAGCTATCCATATCTTTTTCATCAAAGCGTCCTTCAAGGAAAGAGCGTGCGTAGATGCCTGGGGTGATATGTCCCTGAAAGTAGATTAAATCACCCCCATGCTCAGGTGAGGGTGCATGCCAAAAATGATTAAAACCCACATCATAAAGGGTTGCCGAAGAAGCAAAAGAGGCGATATGACCACCAAGCTCCGCACTTTTTCGATTAGCACGCACCACCATCGCGGCGGCATTCCAACGGATAAAAGAGCGGATGCGGCTTTCGATTGATTGATCACCAGGATTAGCTTTTTCAAGATGAGTAGGGATTGTATTAATATAGGCGGTATTGCCAGAATATGGCAAGTTCGCACCGTTATGACGAGCCGTATCAATGAGTTGTTCAAGAATGAAGTGTGCACGCTCTACGCCATCACTCTCAATAATCGCTTCTAATGAGTCAATCCACTCTTGTGTTTCTTGTGGGTCAAGATCAGAAAGTGCTGTTTGACTCAAGGCATTTGTATCAATACTCATGGAGCTGTCTCCTAATTTTTTAGTGACAATACAATAGAGTATTTATGGGGGGCAAGTCAAAATTTTTAGCGAGAGGAAATAATCAATAGATTTATCAGTGGGATATAATGACAAAATGAATTTGTAGGATTAATGCGGTGTCAAAAACAAAAAGGATAGCCATGAGAGGCTATCCTTTTCTGTTGTACAATCTAATCTATGCAAATCTTACTGAGCGGCTTCTTTCGCTTTTCCTGTTGCTGCATCTTTAACAGCATCTACTGCGGCTGCACCTGCATCTTTCGCTGCGTCTTTAACATCGCCGCCTGATTCTACCACTGCTTTTCCTGCGTCTACCGCTTTTCCAGCTGCGTCTTTTGCGACATCAGTTGCAGTGTCTTTAGCGTCACCACAGCTCGCTAAAAAACCTGTCATAAGTAATGCTGCACATATTGTTGATATTTTCATCGGATAATCTCCATTTAAGTTGATGATTTTTGTTTGAATTATTTGAATTTCAAACGCTTATTCTCTTTGTTGATCGAAATACAGTGTAGATAAATATAACGCTACACAGCGCGATTTTATATGAATTCAGCATAATTTCAAGAGATTACCTTGCTGTTTGATCAATATGCAATAGCAGTTATTTGCATCACCTTAACAATCCTGTAAGCTTTGCAAACGTTTATAAGGATTCAGAACGACATGACTAACAGTGAACAGAAGGATATTACCCCGATTGCACAACGTTTTCGGGGGTTTTTACCCGTTGTAATAGATCTGGAAACAGGTGGATTTAATCATCAAGCCGATGCTTTATTAGAAGTAGCGGCTTCTTTTCTGCGTATTGATGAAGCAGGAATGCTCTCAAGAGTAAAAACCGTTAATTGGCATCTAACACCCTTTGAAGGTTCTAATCTTAACCCTAAGTCATTGGAAGTCAATGGGATTGATCCAGACTTACCCTTTCGTCAAGCGATAGCAGTTGATGAAAGGGTTGCCATTAATGAGTTGTTTAAAGCCGTGCGTGCAGAGATAAAGCTAAATAAATGTACGCGCGCCGTATTGGTTGGCCATAACGCTAATTTTGATCTGAACTTCCTTAATGCGGCAGTTGATCGTTTAGGTCAAAAGCGCAATCCTTTTCATCCTTTTAGTACCTTTGATACGGTTTCACTGGCAGCGCTTGCTTATGGTCAAACGGTCTTGGCGCGCTCTGTTCAGGCCGCTGGTTTTCCTTGGGATAGTGTAGAAGCACATTCAGCCGTTTACGATACGGAAAAAACCGCTGATTTATTTTGTCAGATCATGAATGACTGGCAAGGTTTCCGCCCTTTTGTGGCTCAATAATTCCATCTTCTTACGTTTGGCACTTTTTTGATAATAAAAATGAAATTTTGAGTGAGCGAATGACTCAATCTTTGAAGTCGATGAAGGGGTAGTTAATATGCATGGCATGGTTCCACCAGATCCTAATACGAACGTTTCACAGGCACGTTTTGCGGTTGTTTTTGTTCCACGTCGTAATCGTAAGCGATTTTCTGCGGGATGTGTTGAGATAAAAGAAACGTATGATGACGCGCTTGCTGCTGAAGATAGTAAAAATAAACGCTATGCGGCGATTGTGATTGGTCCTTCAAAATCATCAGAGGGGCAGAGCCTTTATTACTTATCGGAATGGATAGGTAACTTCTAAATGCAATTAAAGATTGATCAGCTACCAAATTTTTTGTTGCGTAAAGAAAATTTCAAACCTGTTTTTTTTCTTTCAGGCGAAGAGCCATTACAAATGATGGAAGCAGCGGATATGATTCGGTCTACGGCACAGGGGTTAGGTTTTACCGAACGTGAAATTTTACAAGTTGATAACAGCTTTAGCTGGAATGAATTATTTCAGTCATCCAATGCCTTGTCGTTGTTCAGTGAGAAAAAAATTCTTGATTTGCGTATGGCCAATGCAAAGCCAGGGGCAGCGGGTGGTAAAGCACTGCGTGAATATGTCAACAGACCTCCAGATGATAAAGTATTGCTTATCCAGATGGATAAATTAGATTTTCGCTCTAAAAATACGGCTTGGGTTAAAGCGTTGGACAAAGCCGGTGTGATGATTCAAGTGTGGAAATTATCCCCTCCACAGACCCTAGGTTGGGTTGCAAACCGTCTACGGAAAAAAAACATGCAACCGAGTCAAGATGCCGTGCGCTTTTTAACCGAGCGCATTGAGGGGAATTTATTAGCCGCCGCGCAAGAGATTAATAAGTTACATCTTTTGCATGGTGAGGGTGAAATCAGTGTAGCGCAAGTACAAGCATCGGTTAGTGACAGTTCTCGTTTTAGCACGTTCGATCTTTCTGATGCGGTGATGATAGGGGATACAAAAAGAGTACAGCATGTATTGCATGTTTTACAGCAGGAGAATGCCGCTATTCCATTGGTTTTATGGACACTATCAAATCTGTCACGTCAACTTTATGAGGCGTGTTATCAGTTGGAAAAGGGGGCGAGTGAAGCCGCGATTATCCATAAAATACCGTATCCTCAACAAAAAAACTTTAGAATCGCATTGCAGCGTTTAAAAGCTCACGCTGACTGGCAGCTTATTTTGCAACAGAATGCCGATATAGATCGTCTTTCAAAAGGCTTAAGTGAAGGGGGAAATAAGGGTATGGGAAGAGTTTGGGCTGGCATGCTGGAGCTCTCGCTTTTGCTGTCAGGAATTCAGCTAATACCTCGTGTATAAACAGACTTAAACAGCGTGATAATTAATACTGATTATCCCTTTAGACAGATATGTCTGAAAATATAAAAATATCTTCTATACTGTTAAATGTAGCAAGCATTTAACGTGGTAAGGTGTTTAAATAACTAACATTTTTATGAATTATAAAACCATGACAATAACGAAAGACATGACTGATATTAAGCAATATATGCACCAAGTTGGCAGCAAGGCGCGTGCCGCTTCCAGTATTTTATCAGCCGCTGAAACGGTAATTAAAAACAAGGCTTTAAATGCTATAGCAGACCGAGTGCTTGAAAAGAAAGAATGGCTGAAAACTGAAAATAAAAAGGATTTAGAGGCAGGGATAAAAAAAGGTTTATCGCCTGCGTTATTAGACCGTTTAGCATTGACGGATGATGGTATTGAAAATATGGCAGAAGGGTTGCGTCAAGTGGCAACATTGCCTGACCCTATCGGTTCAATCACGGATATGGACTACCGTCCGTCGGGAATTCAGATTGGTCAAATGCGTGTGCCTCTTGGCGTGATTGGCATTATTTATGAATCTCGACCCAATGTGACAATCGATGCGGCTGCATTATGCTTAAAATCGGGCAATGCAACGATTCTTCGCGGCGGTTCAGAAGCGATACACTCTAATCGTGCGATTGCTACTTGTATTGAAGAAGGTTTGGCAGAAGTTGGGTTGCCTAGTGATAGTGTGCAGGTTATTGCAACAACAGATCGTGCCGCAGTGGGTGAGCTATTGCGCTTAGATGACTTCGTTGATGTCATTATCCCACGGGGTGGTAAAGGTTTAATTGAGCGTGTCACAAAGGAATCGTTAATTCCTGTGATTAAGCATCTGGATGGTATTTGTCATGTCTATATTGATGATGATGCGGATTTAGTCAAAGCGGTTGCGGTGGCTTATAACGCAAAAACACAGCGCTACGGGGTTTGCAATACAATGGAAACGTTATTGGTAGCTGACTCTATTGCCGATAAAGTATTGCCCTTATTAGCGGACAAATATAAAACAAAAGGCGTTGAGCTGCGTGGTTGTGAAAAAACGCAACAAATCATTACTGATTGCATTCCCGCAACGGAAGAGGACTGGGGAGAAGAGTATCTTGCCGCGATTTTATCAATTAAGATCGTTAATGGGCTTGATGATGCCATTGAGCATATAAATACTTATAGTTCGCAACACACCGATAGTATTATCACTCAGGATTATACCAAGTCGCGACGATTTTTAAGGGAAGTGGATTCTAGTTCAGTAATGGTAAATGCATCCACACGATTTGCAGATGGATTTGAATATGGGCTTGGGGCAGAAATTGGTATCAGTACCGATAAATTACATGCACGTGGTCCAGTGGGGTTAGAGGGTTTAACTTCAATGAAGTACGTGGTTTTTGGCGATGGACATATAAGGCAATAATAATCGAGAGCCACCAAACTCGAAACTTACTAACAATGACCGCTAGGAAACAGTCTGATTAAGCAAGAAAAATAGCTTTTTTGCAGGATCTCGTTAATAAGTGCCTATAATAAAAGCGAGAATATTATGATTGGAATTATGGGAGGTACCTTTGACCCTATTCATTTTGGTCACCTACGGCCTGCATTAGAAGTTTGCGAGCGTTTATCTTTATCACAAGTGCGTTTTGTACCCTGTCGTGTTCCCCCTCACCGCTCTCAGCCAATGGCAAGTGCGGAAGATAGGCTGAAAATGGTTGAAATGGCGGTTGAAAATACGCCGCAATTCCATTTAGATGATCGGGAGTTACGTCGTAGCAATGGTGCATCGTATTCTGTGGATACGTTAAGGTCTTTAATTGAAGAATATGATGAATCTTTGATTTTAATGTTAGGCGCTGATGCCTTTCTAGGTTTTAGTCGCTGGAAAAATTGGCGAGAAATTTTGGAAATGGCAAATATTGTTGTTTCCTGTCGTCCAGGTCATAAAATTCCTCAAATAGAATCTTGGGCAAGAGGTCGCGTTGTTGAATCTGCTGAAGAAATTCAAGCGCATCGTGCAGGTAAGATTATGTTTATTGAGGTGACGCAATTAGCTATTTCAGCGACAGATATTCGTAGTCAACTAGTCGAAGGACTCAGTGCGCGATATTTAATGCCAATAGAAGTTGCAGATTATATTTATAAGCATCAGCTTTATTGTCGCGATTGCAATAGTGAGCCTAGTAATAACTATGAGATTGCAAATATTATTGATCTTGAGCGCCATGCTGTTTTGAGTGGTTAGCTGTCGTTAGGGGCGGAGTTTGCACAAAATATTCCCCTAATCTAACTCTCCCTTCTAGTAAGCCTCCTGAGTATTAAAAATATCTTTCGTAAGTTTGTAATTTGTTAGATTTATTATCCCTATCGGCCCAATTAGCTTAAAAATTGCTATGTCTTTTTTTTGGCGCAAAAATTCTGCGTTAAATTAGGAAAGTTATTCTATGCAGGTTCCTTAGAGACACTATATAATCAGTCGTTTTTACAGTCTTTAAGAAGTTACCTATGGAATTAAAACAACTCGTTGAGCTTTGTCATGATGCGCTAGATGCAATGAAAGCAGAAAATATTATTAGCATTGATGTAGCAGGGAAATCATCAATGAATGATGTGATGGTCTTTGCAACAGGTACTTCAACACGGCATGTAAAGTCATTAGCCGTCTCTCTGAATGCCGATGCTAAAAAAGCGGGGATAGAGCCATTTGGTCTAGAAGGTGCCAATGAAGGACGGTGGGCGTTAGTAGATTTGGGTGATGTTGTTGTGCATATTATGTTACCCGATGTCAGAGAGTTTTATCAGTTAGAAAGATTATGGCAAAATGATGATGTAGTTGGTTCTGAGACGGCTTAAATGCAAATTTACTTATTGGCAATAGGCACAAAAATGCCGCAATGGGTGAGCAAGGGCTATGAAGAATATGCACATCGTATGCCCGCAAAATGTAAGCTAGTTTTAAAAGAAATAGCGGCTGAAAAAAGAAGTAAAAATAGCAATATAGAAGCAATACAAACGAAAGAAGCCAATAAGCTATTAAGTGCTATCCCTAAAAACTCTCGAATAGTTGCGCTAAATGGTCAGGGTACTATTTGGAGTACAGAAAAACTAGCGATGCGAATGGAAGACTGGATGATGTCTGGTCAGGATATTGCGTTATTGATTGGCGGCCCCGATGGGCTTACGTCAGATATTCTCAGTAAAGCGCATGAGCATTGGTCGCTATCCAATCTAACTTTTCCTCATCCCTTAGTGCGTATACTGGTTGCCGAACAACTTTATCGTGCATGGACGATTACCGAAAACCATCCTTATCATCGGGCAGGATAGCTTTCCTCTCCAAAAAAAGCCCTTATAAACCGATCAAAGTTTATAGGGGCTTGTATTGAGCTTACGTGCTTTGTTAAGCCTCTTTAGCGACGGTTTGTTCAAACTGTTTCATTTCAGCGCCATGTTCCATATCTGCACCTGCATGTCCCATTTCATGTGCCATCAATGATTCAAACCCATCGCCAGAATTAGGGTCTATGCTATTGATATTCATGAAAACACGACCATCTTCATTTCCCCAGCTCATATTGTCATCACGTTTACCAACCGATACGTCAAATGATTCATTAGGTGAGCTATCTATCATCTCTTTGAAGTTGTTGCTATTTTCATAAAGATTCGTCAACGTATCTTTTGTTTGCTGAACTTCTGCAGGACTAGCAGAGCCATCACCACCAACGGTTACTTGCTTGCCACCCAACTCAAAGGATTGCTTGTGTTCAGTAGGTTGAGGGATTTGACCATCCCCTGCTGAAACCTTGTTTTCAGCTCCTTTACTTGCTTCGCTAGCTTTACCTGTATCACCGGCGGCACTGCTACCCCCCCCTTTACCTGTCTCGCTACTACCACTTCCTTTTCCAGCGCCCCCTGCAGCTTCAGCTCCTTTTTTGCTCTCACCATCAGAGTCGCCTTCACTGCCATTCTCTTCTTTCATCATTTTTGTTAACATCGTTAATAACTCCATTAACATCATCAGGATTTTTTCCATCGGGTTGCCATCTTCTTTTTCGCCTGATTTTTTATCTCCATCAGCAGCCCCTCCCTTATCGACAACGCCACATTCTTTGCTATCACAATGAGCACCTTTGCTATCTTGAGACATTGCTTTTTGAAAGTCTCCTACATCAACAGGGTTAGGTTTTTCTAATGTAGTTTCTTTTGCTTTACTGGTAATAGAAGCAGGATCTAAGCCTGCGATATGATCATTTAACATTATTACTGTACTCCTCGTCCTTGAGAAAAATAGAGTAACCAATAAGACCTTATTTATGTGATATGCACAATGCCATTCGTCATCGTAAAATAAACGCTGATCTTTTTTGTCAGTACTTGTTGTTAGAAGTGATAAATCCAGTTAATACATCTGGTTAGCAAGCAGTCAATAAAAAGAATTTCAATCATTCTCATTATTTTTTTCTATTTCAAGGGGTAATTATACCCTTGTCTTTTATCAAACTAAGGCTGCTTTAAAAGCAAACAATTGAGTCTATTTTATAGGCAAAATAACCGCTGTTATTAATTCATTCGTAGGCGTGTTAACAGGGTCGTTTAAATAATATTCAATTCCAATGGGTGATTTAGTTGTTTTAATTTCTTTTGCTCGCGCATACCCCATTGCGGCAGCCCAGCCATTGCCAATATGCGGATAAGGGCCTGTGTGCGTGACCTTGACACACTCACTCTCTTCTAATTCACCCATAATAAAAGGTGCTTCAACCTCAATATCACGATCAATGGCAATGGCGGATATAAAGCTTGCATGTTGACCAACCAGATCAAACTCATTGTAGATAGCAAATACAGCGCCCATAGAGCCATTTTTTTCTTGTATAAATTTCGCTAACGTTTGGAAACTAGTGGGCATTACCTTGCCTATATCCGTTAGTTTGCACTCATTTTCTATGCCAATATACTTAATAGCAGGATGATGAGTGACACCATCAATCGTGATAGAGGATGAAAGGGAACCCGTTTCTATATACTCTTTAAGTAAACGCAAACCACGTTCATAATCCATCCCTACATAAGCTTTTATCTTTTTAAGCATAGGAATAAGGAAAAATGGGACTTTTCCTGACATATTCCACGTGACTTTAGTCTCATCGCCGATGCTCTCAAACTCAAAACTAACATCAGCTTTTGATTTAAAGGGACGGATAAAGGTGGTTTTTATCTCTATCTTGGAGTCTTCTAGGGTCTCTATTTGCATACTTCCAGCGCCGATCAACTGGCCCTCCCAGTTATAATTAGCCCCCACTTCACTTTGGCTGTCACTGTATTCAAGCGTTGCTGTTGGCTCTATAATTAGCCAAGGCGACCATGCAGGCCATTGTGTAAAGTCAATTAATGAAGTGCGAATGGTTTTTATTGGTGCTGAAATAGTGATAGAGCGTGATACTTGGTAAGCGGCCATTTAGTGGTGTCCTTTAATGAGTTCTTTGTTGTGATTATAGTGTAGATAGACCTTATTGCTTAAAGCTCTAAAGCAAAGGTAATAGCTTGTGTTGACTGATTCATTTTTGTACTTGAAAGCGAGGTAATCAATGAACCAATTTTCTTTTTAGAAACAGTTTGCATATGGTCAAAATTAATAGCGCAGTCTTTTGGCATACCATCATTTGTTGATAGAATAACTTCAGAAGGAATATCTCGAATAGTGGTGGTGATGGGTGCAATAGTGATTTCACCAAGATAATTGATAATAGAGTTTCTGGTAAGAATGAGTACTGGGCGCTTTTTATCAGGAGATTTAAACGTATACCAACGAATTTCTCCGCGAATCATTCTTGTCCCCAATCTTGCTCATTTTCCCAGTCGCCAAATTCATCATTGCTTACAGCATATTTTAAATATCCTTGTTGTTGTTTTTTCTCAAGTTTAAGCTGTTGGTAGTACTTGATAGTACGGGTTAAGGCTTCACGGGTAAAAGCTGATCGTGTAGTTTTGTTTTCCTTTACTAAAAAATCTACCTGTTCGATTAACTCTTCATCCAGTGTCATTTGTATGGTTCTCATTTTTTGACTCCTGTTGATTTATTTATAGCTATACTAGTCTATATGTTTATAGCTAACAAACTTATGTACTGAACGTTTATAATTTAGGTGATATTAATGAAAGCATCCTACGCCGCCAATCCAAACCAATCCAAAGGTCGCCAACACCATGAGGATTCTCCAAATCATCGCAGTAAATTCCAACGTGATCGAGACCGCATTATCCACTCAACAGGATTTCGGCGTTTAGAGTATAAAACTCAAGTATTCGTAAATCATGAAGGCGATCTCTATCGAACACGCCTAACGCATTCAATTGAGGTGTCGCAAATAGCGCGCTCTATTGCGAGAACACTGCATCTAGATGAGGATTTAACCGAAGCGATTGCATTAGCGCATGATCTAGGGCATACGCCGTTTGGACATGCAGGGCAGGATGCCTTAAATGCTTGTATGAAACCTTTTGGTGGTTTTGAGCATAATTTGCAATCGTTGCGTGTGGTGGATCTTTTGGAAAAACGCTATGCTGAGTTTGATGGTTTGAATCTCACTTTTGAAGCGCGGGAAGGTATTTTAAAACATTGCTCATTACAAAATGCTAAATCGTTAGGTGAGGTTGGACTCCGCTTTATTAACAAGCAACAGCCTTCACTGGAAGCACAACTCACGAATATTTCAGATCAGATTGCTTATAATAATCATGATATTGATGATGGATTACGTTCAGGTTTAATCTGTATTGAGCAACTGTGTGAAATAGAGCTTTTTGCCACGGAACATAAAAAAGTAAAAGCTAAGTACCCTCAGCTAGAAGAGGTGCGTCAAATACATGAAATTATTCGTCGTATGATTGCTTTTCAGGTGGTTGATCTCATTGAAAATAGTCAGAAAAATATTACGGCATCAGGCGTGGAAACGATTGAGGATGTGCGCGCTAGTGAGGCATTAATTTATTCGAGCAATGAAATGATGGCACAGAATAACCAGCTTAAAATATTTCTGCGTCAGAATCTTTATTACCATCACAAGGTGTATCGCATGACACGTCAAGCGCATCAAATTGTAGCGTCTCTCTTTACTACTTTTTTAGACGATGAGCGTTTATTGCCGCCTGAGCACCAAGGTTATGCACAAACTGCTTTAAAGAAGAGGGGAGAATCAGGACGAGCGCGTATTATTGCTGATTATATTGCAGGAATGACAGATCGCTATGCTATTAAAGAGCATCGTAAATTATTTGGTTATGGCGAAGTCTTTTAAACTTATCATATCGTCATTAAATAAAGCGGTAGTTGAAATAGTGCTCTGTAACGCTTGATTTCCTTTAAGCAAGTCCTTCATAAGCTGTTGTTGGCTGGCATCACCGTGCATAATCGCTTCTTTTATTTCGCTCACTTTCACATCTTCCGCCGCACAGCTTAGGATATAGTGCGGCGGCTGTTCTGAGTCGGTCACAATAAACTGATGTGCTTGCAATACCTTTAAAATATTATCAATATAAGCATCAGAGACTTTCATTTTTTCAGCTATTTCACTGAGTGTTAGGGCAGGGTGTCGGCTATAGAAGCGTTTAGTAATGAGTCGAATAGCAGATAAAGCTAATGCTTCGGTAATTACGGGGCTAAGAGATTTAGCGTGATGGGAATAGCGGGCTTGTTGTGGGTATTGAAGATAAAAAGCGATACGTGAGCCAAATAATAAAATTAACCAACTGGCATACATCCAGAGCATAAAGACCAGCAAACTGGCGAAAGCAGAGTAAATGGCTGCTTGTGAGCTGGAGTTAACCACAAAGGCGGCAAAAATAGCCCCCGTGATATGCCAAAAAATTGCTGCAATGAGTGCCGCAAGCAAAGCAATTTTAGGTTTTACAGGGGTGTTGGGGATAATAATATAAACAAAGGTAAAGCCAATCACTGAGATTAATTTGGATAAATGCGAGCTAAAAAACCCAAATGCAGGGGTAATCGTTTCTATTGAAAAGAGGGCTTTTATCCAGCTCGTATCAAGTAATGAAACCCATAGCCCTACCGCAGTAAAAATAAGAATAGGCCCTAAAATAATGAGGCTTACATAGTGACGCAGGCGATTAACAAGATCACGTGAGGTCTTAACCTTCCAAGTAAAATTTAATGCTTCCTCAATCTTATTCATCAGAGAGACGCTGGTATAAATAAGAACAATTAAGCCAATAGCTCCCAATACACCAACATTGACATTACTGACAAAATCATTGATTTTAGTCGCAATTTCAACCCCTTTTTGTCCTAAAGGTTCGAGCATTTGTATCAAAATGGGCTGGATTTGATTGTGCGCGCCAAATGATTTTAAGACAGAAAAACTTAACGCTAATAACGGTACTAATGATAATAACGTAATATAAACCAGTCCCATTGCGCGGATGGTGATGCGACCCTCAGAAAAATCACTCCATACGGCAAGCGCAATAAAATAGACTCTGCATTGGGGGGATGTGGTATCAGATGCACAGGTTCGTTGAATATTGGCTAGTTTTTTCCGCATTATTTAGCGTCACTATGAAGTATCAATAACTCCTTATTATCCTTAGTTAGTTTCTTAATAGCAAATTCACGCTTTGCGGCCTCCGAACGTGTCTTGTGAGCTTCTTGGTAAACCACTTTAACAGGCTGTCTGGCGCGGGTGTATTTTGCTCCTAATTTATTGCCATTATGCTCCGACTCACGACGAAAAATATCCGTAGTAATGCCTGTGTAGAGGGTATTGTCAGCACAGCGTAGAATATAGGTGACCCATGTTTTTGTTGTGTTTATCATAGTATGAAGGGATGCGAATGAAAGTAAAATTCTACCTAGAATCATTAAATTATTCCACATAGATGATGTACTATACGCAAACAATAAAAATGAGAGGGTTTATTGATTGTGATTAATGATAATTCGCAGCACCTTACCCCAGGTGCTTTGCCGTCTTCTATGCAGTTGACTCGTGATGGTCAACTAAAGCATTTTTTAAATATTGAGGGGCTTCCCCCGCTTCTGTTAGAAGAAATTCTTGATAGAGCTGAACAATTTCTCGATCTTCCGAATAAAGCTCAAAATAAAGCGCCTGTTTTACGAGGTAAAACGGTAATGAATCTATTTTTTGAGAACTCAACGCGCACAAGAACGACATTTGAGCTTGCTGCACAGCGTTTAACGGCGGATGTGGTGACATTAGATATTCGCAATTCGGCAACGTCTAAAGGTGAAAGCCTACTCGATACGATCCGCAATCTAAGTGCGATGAATTGCGATATGTTTGTGGTACGCCATCAGCATAGTGGCGCGGCACATTTTATAGCCCGTTATTGTCCTCCCCATATCAGCGTGTTAAATGCAGGTGATGGCTATCATGAGCATCCAACGCAAGCGATGTTGGATATGCTGACGATTCGCCAGCATAAGAAAGCATTTCCGCCGCTTAAAGTCGGTATTGTGGGTGATATTTTGCATTCTCGTGTCGCGCGTTCTCAAATCCATGCATTGACGACTTTATGCACGGGTGAAGTACGGGTGATTGCGCCACGTACCTTGATTCCTGTGGGGATTGAGCAAATGGGTGTGAATGTGTATACCAATATGGAACAGGGGCTGGATGATCTGGATGTGATTATTATGCTGCGTTTACAAAAAGAGCGTATGCACGGTGGTTTATTGCCTTCGGAAAGAGAGTATTTTTCACTGTATGGTTTAACCGAAGAGCGGGTTAAATTAGCTAAACCTGATGCGATTGTCATGCATCCTGGCCCTGTTAATCGAGGGGTGGAAATTGATTCGCGGGTTGCAGATGGCTCGCAGTCGGTGATTTTAGAGCAAGTGAGTAACGGTATTGCGGTACGGATGGCGGTGATGACAATGGTCATGAGCGGACAGGCGAAGGAGTCTTTATGAGTACACTACATATTAAATCAGCTCGGCTAATTGATCCTGCAAATCATCAAGATGTCGTGACGGATATTGTCATTGAAGCCGGTGTTATTAGTGCGATTGGTACTATCCCTGATGAGGTTCAGGCCGAGCAGACTATTGATGCTGAAGGTTTATGGCTATTGCCAGGTTTGGTGGATCTTTCCGTTTATTTGCGAGAGCCTGGGCAGGAAAATAAAGCGACGATAGCGCATGAGATGCAAGTCGCCGTGCAATCGGGCATTACCACTGTTTGTGCTATGCCTGAGTTAGCATCATCCATTGACAGTAGTGAGCGTATTAATCTAATCCGAGATAAAGCACAAGTAGCAAAAAATGCAGCTCAAGTTGAGGTGATTGGCGCATTGACGGCTGGTTTAAAAGGGGAGCAATTAAGTAATATGGGGAGTCTGAAAAAATCAGGCTGTGTTGCGGTAACGCAAGGTTTAGCGCCATTTAGTAATACCAATTTATTACGCAATTGCATGGATTATGCGGCAACGAATGAGTTGAAGCTTTTCTATCAGCCCATTGAACACAGTTTGTTAGGTGATGGTTGCGCGCATCAAGGCGCAATAGCAACACGTTTAGGGCTTCCTGCAATATCACCTAGCGTAGAAACAACTGCAATGGCGCAGATGTTAACACTGGTTGAGGATACCCATACGGCGGTACATTTTTGTCGTTTATCGTGCGCCAAAAGTGTTGAGCTATTAGCCATCGCTAAAGATAAAGGATTGCCAGTCAGCGCCGATGTGGCCGTGCATCAATTATTTTTAACCGATATGGATATTGCTGATTTCAATACCCTTTGCAATACCCTGCCGCCATTGCGTAGTTCAAGAGATCGTGATGCACTTCGACAAGGGGTTGCTGATGGTGTCATTGATGCGATCTGTTCGGATCATCAGCCCCATGATATTGATGCAAAATTAGCGCCATTTCAACAATCCAGTTCAGGCATATCGGCATTAGAAACGCTGTTGCCACTGACATTAAGATTAGTTGAAGAGGGTGTGCTGACATTAGCACAAGCCATTGCAACGGTTACGCATAAACCAGCGGAGATTATTGCCAAGCCTAAAGGAAGTTTAGGGGTAGGGCAGGCTGCTGATTTTGTTTTATTTAATCCAGATAAAAGCTGTGATATTTCTTTGCAGAGTCTACAAAGTAAGGGAAAGAATAGTCCGTTTTTGGGCTGGTGGTTTAGTGGGGGCGTTGAGATTGTGGTGATTGCTGGTGATGTGGTTTATCATTAATTTGAAATAGAAAACAGCTTATTATATTTCAGTTGGGTGCTTTGATAGCCTGTATTCTAATCTTACGATAGACGGGATAAACAGGATTAAAAAATCATAAATCCTGCGTATCCTCATCCCTTTGTTTCTTTTATTTTTTCTCTTTTTCTTTTATAGCGCCTTTATGTTTCTCCCATCCATCAGGTAAGTAATGAGATATTCCTTGATGACAGTTGATACAAGAAGTATTGCCCGCATTAAAACTTTCTTCGTGTCTTGCAACACTACGTGGCTCTTGTTTCGCTAAGTCCATCGCCATTGGGGAGTGGCAGGTTTTACATTCTTTGGAATTATTCTCCTTTAAACGCTTCCATTCACTTGCCACCATGTCAATGCGGTGCTTCTTAACGACTTTACTACTTTTAGCACCTTCTTTGTGCTTTTGACCGGCATGGCAGTTATTACAAGTTGCTTGCACACCTGAACGGTTGATGTAATGCACACTCGCCTGAAACTCGCTGGCTTGCTTGCTATGACAAGTTTCACATTTTTCCAGTGCTTTTAAATCATCTGCAAGGGTGATTGATGATGAAAAAATTCCTATCACGAGTAAGATAATAGCGCGCCCTAATAAGGACGATTTGTTGATGGTTTTCATGGTAATTTCCTCCTTGTTAGTTTTTAAAGTCATTGCCAATCAAAGGCTTGGTATAAGCTTGCGTGACATGACACTGCGTGCAAAAATATCGACCTGTGGATATTTTCTTTAGCTTACTGTCTTTACGCGTATAATAATGACTTTTAGGCGGTCTGACGGCATTGGTTTCTTTCGCGTTCTTTTTGCTATGACAGCTTAAACAACTATTTTCATGCAGAGTAATACGTGTTTTGTCGATACTATGGGGAATTAGGGGGGGTTGGTTTTCAAAGGTGACACTTATCCCTCCATCAACGGCCATTGCGCGTCGATTGGGTATCATTTCTGATAACTCATCCACACCAATATCTCCCCGTAAGGAATAGACAGGATCGGCGGCAAGTACTAAGTTAGGTTGAATCGTCAACAATCCTAAGCTGAATAAAAGTGTTTTTACGCTCGTATTAATATTCATCTTTTGCTCCTTCTATGCCTTAATGATTTTAACAACACATTTTTTATAATCCGTTTCTTTTGAGAGCGGATCGGTTGCATCAATAATTAATTTATTAACAATGCGACGCGCATCGAAAAAGGGAACGAACACCATGCCTTCAGGCATTTTATTACGACCACGAACGTTGATTCGAGTGGTGATTTCACCGCGCGGACTAATAATTTTTACCTTTGCCCCATTACGCAAACCCCGTTTTTTCGCATCATTAGGATTCATGTAAACTAGCGCATCGGGTGCTGCTCTATGTAGCTCTGGTACACGGTTGGTCATGGTTCCTGTATGCCAATGCTCGAGTAAGCGCCCTGTTGATAACCAGAGGTCATATTCTTCATTGGGTGTTTCATGAGGTGGTTCATAAGGAGCAAAAATTAAATTAGCTTTGCCGTCTTTTTTACCATAGAAATAGACATCTCCCTTTTTTACATTGGGATTTAGTTTCTTAACAAAGGGGTCATAGCCTTCACGGTAGCGCCATAAGGTTTCTTTGCCATCCACTACAGGCCAGCGTAAACCGCGTACTTTATGGTAGGTATCAAAGGGTGCTTGATCATGCCCAGGCTTTGGCCCTTCTGTCTGAAAGCGACGGTATTCTTCAAACAGACCTTTTTGTACATAGTAACCAAAATGTTTGGACTCGTCATTTTCATAGACACGTTTTTCTTCGTCTTGCACAGTGCCTTCTTTATAAGGGAATTGATTGACCTGTCCATTTTTAAAGAGTACGTCATATAGGGTTTTTCCTTTGACTTCAGGCATTTTAGCGACTAATTCTTCCCCCCAAGCCTCTTCAACCGTAAAGCGTTTGGCGAATTCCATAATCTGCCATAAATCAGATTGTGATTTACCTGGTGCGCCAACTTGTTGTCGCCAGAATTGGGTGCGTCGTTCGGCATTACCAAACGCGCCTTCTTTTTCTGCCCACATAGAGGTTGGTAAAATTAGGTCAGCAGTAATTGCAGAAAGAGTAGGGTAAGGATCTGAAACAGTAATAAAGTTAGCGGGGTTTTTCCACGCGGGCAGCATCTCCTCATTGACATTAGGGCCTGCCTGCATATTGTTATTACACATCTGCCAATAGCAGTTCATTTTGGTATCTTTTAGCATGCGCTGCATTAATACGGCATGATAACCCACTTTAGGGTTAATGGTTCCCTCGGGTAGTTTCCAGATTTTTTCAGCAACTTTGCGATGACTTGCTTTTTTAACCACTAAATCAGCGGGTAGACGATGTGCAAAGGTGCCGACTTCACGTGCCGTACCACAAGCGGATGGTTGCCCTGTTAGTGAGAAGGGGCTATTACCAGGCTCTGCAATTTTTCCCATTAAGAGATGAATATTATAAACTAGACCATTCATCCAAACGCCACGAGTATGTTGGTTCATACCCATTGTCCAGAGTGACATCACTTTCTTTTTAGGGTCTGCATAGATTTTAGCAAGGCGTTCTAGCTGGTCAGCAGGAACTTTTGATTTTTCAGCGGCGTATTCCAGTGTGTATTTCGACACGGCTTTGGCATATTCATCAAAGCTCATGTTTGACAATTTGCCTTTACCTGAGTTCTTCGCCTTTTTCTCTAAGGGATGTTCTGGGCGTAAACCATAACCAATATCTGTTGCTGTTTTCTTGATGTTGACGTGATCTGCTAAGAACTGCTTATCATAGGCTTTATTTTGAATAATATAATGAGCAATGTAGTTGGCAATAATGAGGTCTGTTTGAGGCTCAAAAATCATGCCATTATCAGCTAATTCAAAACTTCGATGGGTATAGGTTGATAGTACATGTACTTCTGCCCCTTCACGGGTTAAACGGGTATCAACTAAACGTGACCAGAGAATAGGGTGCATCTCTGCCATATTGGCACCCCAAAGAACAAAGGCATCCGCATGTTCGAGGTCATCATAGCTTCCCATTGGCTCATCAATACCAAAGGCGCGCATAAATCCGCCTACAGCGGAGGCCATACAGTGACGTGCATTTGGATCAAGGTTATTGGTACGTAGCCCCGCTTTCATTAATTTAGAGGCGGCATAGCCTTCCCAAATAGTCCATTGACCTGAGCCAAACATGCCAACACCTGAGGGGCCTTTGTCTTTAATTGCGGTTTTCCATTTTTCCGCCATCACATCAAAAGCTTCATCCCAAGAGACTTCTTCAAAGTCACCTTCTTTATGATATTTCCCCTCTTTTTTACGCAGTAAAGGGGAGGTGAGGCGGTCTTTTCCATACATTATTTTGGATAAAAAATATCCTTTAATGCAGTTTAGTCCCTTATTCACATCTGAATCGGGATCACCTTGTGTTGCGACAATACGTCCATCACGTGTTCCTGCTAAGACACTACATCCTGTGCCACAGAATCGACAGGGTATTTTATCCCACTTAATATCTTCTTTGACATCATCACCTTTAGCATTTGCTAATTGTGTTGCAGATAAACTTAGACCTGCGCTTGTAGCAGCCGCTAAGACTGCCTGTGACTTTATAAAGTCACGCCTTGATTGCTTCATTGTTCCTCCTAGCTATAAAAGGGTATTTAGATCGATAATAGTAAATTTATGTGGATGAATTAGCGGTAGCATCATCCTATTTTTTGGATTGGGGTCAATTAGTTAGGTTAAAAATCATCTTGATCTTCTTGGTACTCAAAGATGAGCGAGGTACTCATTACGCCATTAATACGGGTAATATCAGTCATTGCCTTGCTGCAATATTCGCGGCTGGGATGATCAATGGTGATAGCAAGTTTGCCTTGCTTATTTTGGGAGTGAATTTCTATACCATCCATACTGGTAAGTGATTGATTCACAGAATGTATGTGATCAGGCTTGGTTTGCACTACTAAACTGCATATTGTCATTCGTACCTTAAACTCCTAGCGATGGTGTTTTAGATGAATTTATGGAGTAAACACTATGTTGTATTAATATCATCCATTCCTTGGGTGAGGAGTAAGATGTTTCTTTGCGTGATTATTCCTTAAATATTTCCCAAAATAATTAATTACTTCGGGAAACCTTATTAATATAACTTATTCTCTTTAAAAGTTATGTTTAACTGAGTATAACTACAACAAAGATAGTAATAGTTAACATGGATCAATGTTTATTGGATTTAAGTATTGGCTAATCAATGGAGATATTGGAGAGGGGGAGATCATTAGATTAAAAAATTGCTGGAAATAATATTGATATCAAAATCACCAATTTCAGATAGCTTTTTTTCATTAAGGATCGTCAATTTTTTATGTTGGCAGTGAATGAGCCCATCACGCATAAACTCACGAATAATTCGATTGACATGAACATTGGTAATACCAATGGCATCACCAATTTCTTCTTGTGTTAGTGGGAAGGCAATGGAGTTTTCTATTTCATTAAATTTTTGAGGGATGCGCTTTTTGGCGCGATGAAATAATTCGAGTAATAAAAAGGCAATACTTTCGTGTGAATCTCGCCTACCTGCTGACATTAAGTGGTGCTGGCATAAGGCTAAATCACGTGATTCCATCAGTGATAATTGCGTGGTTAGCATGGGCTGTTCTTGAAACATATCTTTTACTCTAGTGCGTGGAAAAGCACAAAGCGTGACATCTGTGAGTGAAACAGCCGAGTGCATGATTTTACCGTTTCCATTGGCTTGAAAACCGATGAAATCACCAGGCAATGAGAAGCTCATAATCTGACGTTTTCCACTTGAGGTTGATTGGTAAAGTGCCATCCAACCTTCATACAAGGTGTAAAGAAACTCAGGTCGAGTTCCAGCAGAATATAACGTAGTTTTGGGTGTTAAGCTGAGTTGGTATTTGCGGTACTGTTGTGAGTTGGCTAAAGCATCGCTCGGAAGTTGTTTATAGAGTGCTCTCTCCCGAACGAGGCAAGAGGTACACTGAGGCAGACACTCAGTTTTGATACTGATGTGATTATTTTTTGGCATTATCTATCCTAGTGTAAATGAAGTAAAGTTGACTAGTTAA
This sequence comes from Cocleimonas sp., assembly GCA_023145535.1. Taxonomy (GTDB): domain Bacteria; phylum Pseudomonadota; class Gammaproteobacteria; order Thiotrichales; family Thiotrichaceae; genus JAGLBW01. The sequence goes on from JAGLDQ010000069.1 coordinate 26,222, forward strand.
GTCAGTTTTATACAGCAAAAAGAGATGAGGGTCATTAATTAAAAACTAATGACCTTCGCGCCTTCCGACTTCACAACCACGCGAAGTATCAAAGCTAATAAACTCAGTTGCGACAAAAACAGTTGAAGGAATGAGTGTCTCTTCTGCGGATTCTTGCATGAGGTAACCTTCAACTTTTAAATAAACATCATCTTTTTCATTTAGTTTTAATGCTAGGTATTTTTCCTTTAATTCTTCGCTGACTCCTTGTTTACCCAGATAGTATTTGACGCTAGTTTTACAATCAAAAAACTCACCAATGCCAGAATAATAGCTATAATCTCCTGTAAAAGGTGTGCTTTCATATTGACTACATGAGGCAAGATTAAGGGCTAATAGAGAGGGAAAAATAATATTGATTAGGGTATTTTTCATAGAGTTCCTTATAAAGTATGGGAGTGCCGTTGAATAAGCGTACTCCCAAATAAGTTATTTTGCTAAAGCAGCGGCGGCTGGTTTTTCACTGGTTGTCGTTCCTTTTTTTAAAAATTCAGCATCATGCGTGGGCATTTTTGCTTGATTTGTCTTTGCTGCTAGCTCGAGCACTTTCACTTTTTTATCCGTATAACTTATTATTTTCTTAGCATTTTCCATGCTAGGGTCAAGTATCACGGCTTCATTTGCCATCGCTTTTGCCATTGCATATTTGCCAAGATGTAAATAGGCAATACTCATTGCGGCAAATAGTTTAGGGTTTTTCGCATCATGAAGAATAGCCTCTTGATAGGCGGGAATTGCTTCTTTGGCTTTGTTGTTTAACAAATAAACATCTGCCAGATGCCGATAGGCTTTTTTATTTTCTGGGTTTTCTTTGATTATTTTTTTATATTTCGCAATGGCTTCCGCTACTTTTTTATCTTGCGCTAATTGCTCTGCGGTTTTTTCACTGGGCTGTTTCATGGCGCTATGAGGGGATGAATGTGCTTTTACTGATGTTTTATCCGTATTGTCATTAGCAAAACCATTGATACTGAATAATAAAAGGGTAATGGATACGAATGTTGTATTGAGTCGATTTTTCATTATAAATATTCCTTGCTCAAAAGATAGAAAAGCCCTCAGCCAAGGGTTAGTTGGAAGAGGGCGACTATGACCATCTCTCTATATTATAGAGTTAGGGTAGCTTTACTTCTTGTCATACTTTTTCTTAAACTCTTCAGTAGCGGCTTTACGGATTGCTTTTTGCTTATCCGTCATTTTATCTAGATACCACATATGATTTTTAGAGTTAAGTACTTCATCTAGCTTAGCTTTTAGTACTTTAGCGGCTGCTTGCTTCTTTGCATCTTTAGATGCTTCACCTTTCTGAATGAGTTTTTCTAACTCAGGTACATATTTGGTGTAGAAGTGTTTAGCAAGATCATAAGTACCATGCCAATGCGTGTAGTCAGGTGCCATCATCGAGGTAGCCATCCGTGCGCGACGACCTTCATGATGCCATAGCTCGAACCAGATCCAGTCGATTTTATTGCTGAATTTAGCCGGCTTTAACAGAGGCTTAGACGCTTTGTATAATGCTAATCCAGGTTTAGCAAACTTATCAACATAAAGCTCGATCATGCCATCATATTGGATATAGAAGTTATCAACATAATCTTCGGTATGACAGGCTGAACACACATCTTTCATGCTATCACGACGTTCTTCCCAACCAATACTTGCCGATGGAGAACCCATTTTCTTGTCTGTGGTTTCAGGACGTACTGAAATAGGAGGTCTGTTATTCCATGAGATACGTAGTCCAACATTATGATTAACGCCTTGCTTACGTGTTGCACTCATATGACAAGTCGCACAGGTTGGGCCTGTAAAGTAATCTTCTCCTGCAATCCACTTAGGATTATCAAGATTCATTTTACCTGCGTGGTTAGCTGCTTTGAACTGAATACCATGCTTAGACTCTTCATAAATTTCCTTTTGAGGATGATCAGGACCTAAATGACATTTACCACAGGTATCAGGTTCACGTGCTTGAGCAACGGAGAACATATGACGAGAGTGACAAGCGGTGCAAGCCCCTTCTGAACCATCTGGATTAATACGACCAATACCTGTATTAGGCCAAGTTGCAGGGTCTAGACGGCCCCCTTCAAGCACTTTTACTTGAGAGCCATGACACTGCCAGCAGCCATTAACGGCGGCAGCAGAGTTACCCTCAGGGAAACCTTCGGTAATCATTGCGCTATTGCCTTCAACTACTTCTGCCAGCAAGTTATCGAGAGAACCTAGAATACGAGCCGCTTTAACATGATGTGATTCACTATTTTGCTTCACTTCCTTTTCATGGCAGTTGGCGCAATCTTTAGGAGAAACAATGATAGAGATTAGCTTCTTAACTTTTTTACCATCATGCATAAAGGCATCTTTATCGCCTTCATCTGCCTGATGACACTCATAACAACCAACATTCGCACGGTAGTGCTTGCTGGCACCCCATTGTTGGGTAATACCGGGATTGTGTTTTTTATGACAAGTAACACATTCCTTCGTTTCTTCGGACATTTCAGGAGGCGGTGCTTTGACGGCTCCCCAAGATGTGGTGGATAAAAGCAGCAAGCTCAAAGATAGAGCCCACTGCATTAGCGTGGTTGCTTTCATATATAAACTCCTAACGACGGCGTTTTTGATTGGATAGAGAGAGCAAAAAATCTTGCGGTGATCATTTGCTGTTTTATATATTGCTCCTCTGTTTAAAATCTTTGGTAAATTATTAATAGCAAAGATCTAATGATGTGTAACAAAGTGGGGGGAAATATATATATCCCTATATTAGTATGGTTTTATTATATATTTATTAACTTGGATTAAAGGGGGGGGATAAACCTATCAATATATTTAACATAATCGCTAATGATAATTGATTGTATCTATATTCTTGTAGAGTGAACGCTTGCCATATTTTAGAAAGGAGCAGATATATATTTAATCAAATATAAATTCTAGCTTGCACATTTTTTTTAATATGCTAATATTAGCATATGCTTAATTACTACTAGAAAGATTTGATGAGGCATATTTTTTTTGTTTATGATATCAAGTCTAAGCATGGCAAAAGCTAGGTCATGCTCTCAGTAATTACTAATTTTATTCAATAACCAAATCAGCATGCAATGATATGTTGATTTTAATATAGCTAGGTAACGATCATGAAATTACAAACAATTACATTCGCCGCTTTAATCGCACTTTCAGGCACGGCTTCTGCTGACTGGTTTGACGGATTCAATAACGGAAATGGCTCAGGTAATGCTGCTGGAAATGGCGCGGCTAATACACAAGGTAATGCGGCCTCTAAAGGTAATGCTGCTGGTCAAGGAAATGGTTGGGGAACGGGTAAAGGTAATGCTGACGGTGAAGTTGATTTTTCAATAAACTTCAAAGGTAAAGGCCGCACGGATATGGATACTAAAGGTCAGATGTCGGGT
>JAGLDQ010000007.1 GCA_023145535.1 Cocleimonas sp.
TTGTGTCTCTAGCAGCACTAGCACCGCATTATGCTGAAAAAAATGACGCGCTAACAGAGGTTGAGCTTGATGAGTCTTGGCTTCCTGAGTTAATGGATGGGAAAGAATCATTATTGGCCAATCGAGCGGATAAACAGCAATTAATGGGTCAGCTAGGCGAAGCCAATGTTATTTATGCTGATCGTCGTCAGCAGTACACTAAGGCTAGGCAGTACGATAACTTATTAGAATGGCTTGAGGTATTTCTTCTTCCTCTCATGATGGGTGCGTGGATTGTTTGGGCTGCCTTTCAATTTTTCCCTGATCTTATTCAAGGTTGGTTATCAAGCACCACTACAGGGGATCATGCAGGATCATTTATCGTTTGGGTGCAGACATGGATGTTTCCCTTCGCCATGATTTGTGTTTTGCTCTTTAGTATTAGTCTCGTTTTTAAATGGTTTATGGAATCAAAAATAAATGGGCTAGATGAAGATTCAGAAGCGTTTTTCAGTATTTTGAGGCAAGGACATAAAGAGGTGGTGAGTGAGCCAAATAGCGTTGTGCCAACACGCGTTGCTAGTCTGTTACTAAGTAGAAACAACCCGCAAGGTGAGCAAGTAGCGGCGCTTGCTCTATCCCCATCAGAAACGTTCAAGCATATTCCTAAATTAGCGGAATCCTCATCGGACTATAGCGTAGCACCTGAGGAAATGACGGACTCTATTGATGCCTTGCGTGATACTTTACAGTTTCAAGGCCAAGAAATTGATCAATGTTTAGTAAAGCTGGAGCGTGATATTAGCGCTGAAAAAGAACGGGCAGATAGAGCAGGACAGATACGTGCAAGTTTACAAAAAGTCTCGCAATCCATGCATCAGCATGAAAATAATATAAAAATTCGTGAGTGTTCCATTGATATGATGAAACGAGCAGCGGCTATATCAATTGGTAATTTTAATCGGTCAATCACTGACTTTGTACAAGATGTTTTGCCCCGTTTTACCGAGGGGCGTTATAGCGAATTAAAGATCAATGATGACTTAAGTGTCGAAGTATTTTCGTATGAGAAGAAAAGCTATATGTCATATGATGAAATCTCATCGGGTACGCAACGACAAATTATGCTGGCGTTACGTATGGGGATGTCGGAACAATTAGCCAAGAATACGGGTAATAAAAAGCAGTTTATCTTCCTTGATGAGCCGTTTGCCTTCTTTGATCACCAGCGGACAGTGGCAACTTTAGAAGCATTGCCAAATGTGAGTGATACGATTACTCAAGTATGGGTCACATCTCAGGAGTTTCCTCAAGATTTGACGATGGCTCATTAAACAAGAGGGTGTTATACCCACTCCAATCTACTGCTTATTAAGAAACAGGCACGTTTCTTAATAAGGTTGGTGTAGCTCCGCAAAACTGACCCTCATTGCTACTTGGATTTGGTTGGTTACGTAAGTTTGGCTAGGCAGATAGTATGTTGAGTTTATTGCGAAGCTCAAGAATGGCTATCATTATTTCATCTCTGGTACAGGCCGCCTAAACAGCTCAATATAAGCGCGCTCAGCAATGATTTTCAAATAAGCTTCATCTAAGGTTGTAAATGTTTTATAGATCTTAATTTTTTCTTCAACGCTTAAGTTATAATTCACTTTTACCTTTTTCCCAAGATAAAGGTTATTCATCGTTCCTAAAATGATCGACGATGAGTAAAACTCAGGTTGACTGCGCATCATTGAGTTTAAGGAAAAAAACAATAGTTTGGTTAACCAAATGTCAGCCCCTTTTTCGGTATAGCTTAGCTGGGTTAAATAAGCGCCCAACTCCTCTAACGCATGTTCTTTGCCGTTGTCAGACAGGCTTTCAAAAACCTTAGCGACCCATGCAGGCTCTATCCATTTTTCTTTATCAATCTGATGATAAGCTTCATGATATTCAATGCTCGGTAGCAATGCCTGATTAAGCTTCTCTAAAATAGCGTAATCAATTTCTTCTGGCTTCTTTTTAGATTGCTTACCCTTTGTATCCAGACCGCCTAATAGTGAGCTGATTGCATCCAAGCCACCGCCTAATACACCTTGGTCAGATGCGCCATCCGCGCGTTGTAATGTTTGGCGCATACGTGATGTTGTCATTTGACGTTTATTTTTTAATATTTTCTTAGCGGTGACCTTAAGTTGTTTAATCTCTGTTCTGCTTTTATAAATATCGGACAATGTTTGTTTGTATTGTTTAGAGATTGCTTCTTCTACATCATAATAACCCTGTAACCAAAATGGAATCAGCGTGTTGCGCCCCTGAAAGGTAAGTGCGGGAATAACAGAGTCCGTTGCAAATTCTTTAATACGATCCAGTAAAATAATTGAGCCAATACCCTGCTTACCAAATGTTAGTCCTAGCGCGCCATCAACGGCGGGGACTTTATCAATGCGGCGCACATGGAATAATGGCAATTCAACCTCACCATAATCAAGATGATTACGTTTAGCAACATGATAAATAGTTAGCATAGAGGTATGGCATTTTTCAGGATTTCCGCCCGTTAAAATGGACTCCATTTTCTTTAGTGTTAATATCTCTTCTAGTGGTGCATCAATCAAGCTAGAGCAAGGCACTGTTAGTATTTTTGGGGTGATATAATAAGGAATTTTATGGCCATCCATCGCGATATTGACTGCTTTGAAATCAAGCATAATTTGCTCGGTGCTGGTGTCCTTATTCGTTAGGTTTAATAAACCTTTTTCCATTGC
>JAGLDQ010000070.1 GCA_023145535.1 Cocleimonas sp.
GTTCTGATGAGCTGAAAAATTAAAGTTTTCACATGAGGTTCGTCTTTTACTTTTTAAAACTATGTCCCTGTCGATGCAAATAGTTTACCCATTTGAATAAAAAACGATTTAATCGCCAGCGGCAGAGTAATACGCTATCGGTATCTTTCTCCCAGCGGCGGATATTTTTTTGGGTAAAACGGCAACCACGGCTAACAACATCCGCTTGACGGGAGTCATGGTAGACCTGTATTTTCAAATCAGGTCGTTTTTCATCATTATCAAACAGATATGTCATTATAAAAATGGTAGTATGCTGCGTGCGTTCTAGAATTTTTATGCGAAGAGGAACGCTACCAACGGATAATGTTGAGATAGACTCATCGGGAAGTGCCTTGATGTCCCCACAAAGTAGTCGAAGGCGTATATAATTGGTCTCATACATTTCCATTAAATCAGCAAATGACTGTGGGCGGGGTGCAAAAGCGGGTTGTTTTTGTTTTTCTAAAATCATTCTCTAATATTAACAAATTATAAGTTTCAATATGAAAAAAAATAATACTCGAATCAATATAAATAGTATCAAGCCATTCAAAGATCAAAAACCAGGCACGTCAGGTTTAAGAAAATCAGTGAAGCAATTTCAGGGGCGGGATTATTTGCAGGCGTTTATTCAGTCCATTTTTAATAGTTTGCCTGAGTTGGAAGGTTCGACGCTTGTTCTTGGTGGCGATGGACGCTATTTTAACCGTGAAGCGATACAAATTATATTGCGTATGGCGGCGGCAAATAAGGTCGGCAAAATAATTCTTGGCCAAGCAGGTATACTATCAACACCGGCAGCCTCTAATTTAATCAAAAAATACAAAGCATTAGGTGGGATTATTTTATCGGCTAGCCATAATGCAGGCGGCCCGTTGGGTGATTTTGGGGTTAAGTTTGATACTGCAAATGGTGGCCCTGCGCCTGAGCAGTTGACTGAGGAAATTTTTATCATCAGCTCAAGCCTGCGTGAATATAAAATTATTGACATTAATCCTATTCCATTTGACAAGATTGGGCAGTATAAACTACTGGATTTGGACATTGAAGTGATTGATGCCGTGGATGATTATGCACAATTAATGGCTGATATTTTTGATTTTGATAAAATCTCAACGTTATTAAAGTCCGATGATTTTTCCATGTGTTTTGACGCAATGCATGCTGTGACAGGGCCTTATGCTATTAGTATTCTTGAGGAGCAATTGGGCGCGCCTAAAGGCACGGTCATTCGTTCTCGGCCTTTGCCTAATTTTGGTGGTGGACACCCTGATCCTAATTTAGTCCATGCAAAGCAATTAGTTGAGACTATGTATAGCGAAGAGGGCGCGCCTGACTTTGGTGCCGCTTCTGATGGTGATGGTGATCGTAATATGATTATGGGTGATTACTTCTTTGTAACCCCTAGTGATAGTCTCGCTATTATGGCTGCTAATGCACACTTGATTCCTGCCTATAAAGGGGGGCTTAAAGGGGTTGCACGCTCTATGCCGACCAGTGAAGCGGTGGATAAAGTTGCCGATAAAATGGGTTTAAATTGCTATGAAACACCAACAGGATGGAAGTTTTTTAGTAATTTATTAGATGCGGGAGAAATTACGCTTTGTGGTGAAGAAAGTTTTGGCACAGGGTCTAATCATGTTAATGAGAAAGATGGTTTGTGGGCAGTTTTATTTTGGCTAAATATTTTGGCTGAACGCAATGACTCGGTAGAACATATTGTGCGTCAACATTGGGCTGAGTATGGGCGCAATTATTATACGCGTCATGATTATGAGAAATTACCCTTACTCTCGGCCGAGTCTTTATTTAATAATCTTTACGAGAATCTTAAACAACTACCAAATAAGCAGTTTAAAGAACTCACCGTAGCTAGTGCAGATAGTTTTACTTATACTGATCCTATTGATGGATCTGTCAGTGATAATCAAGGAATTCGTATTATTTTTGAGGATGGTGCACGCATTATCTTCCGCCTATCAGGAACGGGCACGAATGGCGCTACATTACGTGTCTACATAGAAAGGTATGTAACCGACTTGAGTCAATTTGATTTTGATACGCAAGAAGCGCTCGCTAGCCTGATTCATACGGCTGAATTTATAGCTGATATTGAGGGTTATACAGGGAGAACGAAACCTACTGTCATTACTTAACAGAATAAAAAACTTGATCTAAATTAATAAAAATATCCTTTTAGTCAGAATTGGTTGTTATTTATACCGATTAAATAGAAGGCAAAATAATAATTATTAAGCAAATAAATAGAACTGTTTATCTTTTCATCTGGTTATTTGGTATTCTTTTTAAGACGAAACATACATTTCCATCAAATGTTGTAAATATATACATTTATTGATGTGTAAATACAACAGATAATGCAGATATAAGCATTCTATACTCGACCCAAGTAGACATCATTTGAATCGATTAGTTCAAATCGATTCAAATGATGTGTTAACTACTGGAGTAAAGACGGGCATTGAAGAATTCGAGTTATAGTTTATTTAGCTCCTTTTGTGCAGGTGTTACACTTAGGAAGAGTATGTAATATGTCGGTATTAGGTTTTACAGAAGCCAGACATTTGGTTTCACGAACAGGGATAGGTGAAGAGTGGGACGTAATTAATCGCACGAGCAAGCTCACTTTAGATCAAGCAGTTACTCAACTTTTAAAACAAAAAAATCAACGAGTTCCCGCTATACCAAGATTTAGTTCTTGGAAAAAAATGGATTTATTACGAAAAAATCATTCACGTAAAATGATGGTGCGGCGTATTGCCAAAGTTGAAGGGAAGACGTTGCAGACTTGGTGGGTTAAGCATTTGTTAACCACTAAAACCCCCTTTCTAGAGCGTATGACCCTGTTTTGGCATAATCATTTTCCTTCCTCTGTTTTAAAAACCAACCAAGCAAGTTTTCTACAAAAACAAAATCTTTTGTTTCGTCAGCGTGCCTTAGGCAATTATGGCGTTTTGTTGCGTGAAGTTGCTAAAGACCCCGCTATGCTGTTGTATTTGGACGGTCATACTAATACCAAAGAAAGCCCCAATGAAAACTTTGCACGTGAAATATTAGAATTGTTTACCTTAGGACGCGGGCATTATAAACATGCCGATATCGTAGCGGCAGCAAAGGCATTTACAGGCTGGGGTGTTAATTCACAAGGAAAATTTGTGAATAATATAACGCAACATGATAACAGCATTAAAACTTTTCTTGGCCAGCGCGGAAACTTCAGCGGTGATCACATTATTAATATTTTACTCAAACATCCACGTACTGCTGAGGTAATAGCAGAAAAAATGTGGGCAGAATTTATTAATATTTCTAGGCCAAATCCGCGCACAGTAAAACGATGGGCAAAGATATTCCGTGACTCTAATTACAATACAGCAACTTTGGTACGCGCTGTCTTAACAAGTAAAGAGTTTTGGGATAAGCGGAATCGAGGTGCGTTAATCAAATCCCCTATTCAATTAGCTATTGGCACTTTACGCACATTACCCTATAAACTACCGCGTCATGGTATTGAGCATCGCCTTAATATTTTGGGGCAAGGCGTTTTTAAGCATCCGAGTGTTAAAGGGTGGGCTGGTGGTGCAGACTGGGTTAGTACTCAGTCTATTTTGATTCGTACTGCATTAATGCAAGATTTAAGCGGTGGAAGATTTAGTCCGAATGGGCGTGTAGCCAATAGGTTACCAAATGTTTCAGGAGAACATTTGCAACAATGGTTATTGCCGACAAAACCACTGACTCATATTGATCTTACTAGAGATAAGCAACGTGTTGTTCGTGACCTTGTTTTAGATCCTGCTTATCAGGTTTGTTAGCCCATCATTAAAATGGAGAGACATTACGATGGATCGTAGAGATTTTATAAAATACAGCAGTTTGATTTCAGCCGCTGGCATCCTTCCTGAATGGGCATTCGCTGCAGGTAGACCACAACGCCAAGATAAGATACTTGTGTTGGTGGAGTTAAAGGGAGGTAATGATGGTTTTAATACCCTCGTTCCTCATCATGACCCGCTTTATGAAATATATCGCAAAAACATAGCTTTACTGCCGCGCCAAACCATTCCCTTAAGAAATAGTGGGGGAAGGGCGTTAGCGCCTAGTCTAAAGGCAATAGCTCCTTTATGGAATAACCGTCAAATGGCATGGATTGAAGGCGTAGGCTACCCCGATACGGTACTTTCACACTTTCGCTCAATTGATATTTGGGATACTGCCTCTAATGCGAATGAAGTGTTGGATAATGGCTGGTTATCAAGACTATTACCAAAATATAAAAAAGGATTGCATGGTATTGCAATAAATCCTGGACAGGTAGATTTAGGGCCGTTGGATGGGTCAAGCCTCAATAGTGTTACCATGCAAAACCCGCTGACCTTCTTGCGTCAAGCACGTTATATAGAAGACGTTGAACTCTCTCGTCAAACAGCAGCATTAGCCCATATCACCAATAAACAACATCAGTTATACGATGTAAGCAAGCAGATTAATGAGAGAATTGGCAAGAGAGGTGCAGCTCGTAATGTAATGCGTCATGTTCGAGGTGAGGTTGGGCATAGCTTGGAATCCGTTGCTGAAATGATTATTAATGGGGTAGATTCACCTGTTTACAAAGTGACTCAAAGTGGTTTTGATACCCATGCTAATCAGTTGGGCGCACATAATAATGCATTGTTTCAGCTATCAGAGGGATTAGCGTCCTTTGCGGAAGCGATGAAGCGCTTTAAAATGTGGGATAATGTATTAATTGTTACCTATTCAGAATTTGGGCGGCGTGCAAAAGTAAACAAAAGTGCAGGCACAGATCATGGTACCGCCTCCGCGCATATGGTTTTAGGTGGGAAAGTGCGTGGTGGTCGAATTTATGGAAAACATCCTGATCTCTCTAAGCTGGATGAAAATGGTAATGTGCGCCATACCACTGATTTTCGTTCTATATATGCAACGATAGGCAAGAAATGGTTAGGGCAATCAACCCCTTGGAATAAATTTGGTACAATACCTTTTATTTAATAGACATTAGACATTGTAAGTAAATGTATTTCTAATGCGATTGCCCTAGGGGTAATTAGAATTTTTCAAGAGCTGAGGTCAAAAGTGTACGGTAGTGAAAAATTTTTCACGCTTAATCTCTGTTATACCATTGTTACCTGCGTCTACTCGATCCGTCTCCTTATAACAGAAGTAAAGACCTGTGATATTGCGATCAGTTAAGGTGTCCTACGTGTTTCTTCGTTGATGTATTCAGAAGCCTTTAGTCAATACGATTCCCTGATATTTAAGCGGATGTTTTTTGGCTTACTGGATACACTCAATATTAAAAGCATAGCTGAAATCAGTTCATTCGGTCGGTTTGTGCTCATTGATGGCTCTATTTTTCCAGCAATAAAAAAGTATGAGTTGGGCGCGTTATAAAAAATAGCCAATGGCATCAAGCTTCATCTTACCTTTGATCTTTTCAAGCAAAAACCATGCCGAACAGTATTGGCGTAATATAATCTTAAATGATCATATGAAGACCGTTTAATCTCATCATCAACAGACTGATTTTTCAACAAAGAAAACCAACGCTGTAAGTATCGATCGTTACTGTACATAAATACTTTCTCTGAGCGACAAAAAGGGAAACAAAGGAACTCACGATAGAAAATAATGTCATATGAAACGAGCAATGTATACTATAACGCTCTAACTATATAATTTTAAAAGGGATGGCAACATGAAAACACAATTAATTTTAGCAAGTATGCTTTTATCAACCGCAACTCTCGCACTCAGTGGTTGTAACTCAGGCGCAGCAAAAGGAGCCGCCGTAGGCGCAGTTGCTGGAGCTGTTGCAGGGAGGTCTACAGGTGATCATAGTGATCAACGTACTAGAGAAGGCGCATTAATTGGTGCCGCAGCAGGTGCGATTATTGGAAACGAAAGAGATAAGCGCCGATAAGCTGCTGTTTATTTTTTCGTCTAAAAAGCCCGCATCTTGTGGGCTTTTTTATTGGCTGGGTTGCCTATAAGTATCTCAATAACACCCCATCTATAAATAAAAATACGGTTTATCGTTATTATGATGAATAGCCTACTTTTTCTAGCTAAATTAAATACCCTCAATACAAAACGATTCCACAAAGGAAGCGACTAAAAAAACTCCCCGATAGAAAAAGAATGACCGATCATCAATATAAACAACAGAGGTAAATACGATGAATAATAACTGGTTTTTAGATTACGA
>JAGLDQ010000071.1 GCA_023145535.1 Cocleimonas sp.
TAGATAAGTATTTAATCAAAGGCATAGACAAGAATATTAGCCCTGTAGGGTGGGCAATCTTCTCTGCCCACCAAACCCTTGATTTTCCTGCAAGGTGGGCAGAAAACACGGCTCACCCTACAATTCCTTAGGAAGTTTTAAGCTAACCGTCCATGACATTGCTTATATTTCTTACCTGAACCACAAGGGCAGGGCTGATTGCGCCCTACTTTTTCTTGCTGGCGCTTAAAGGGCTTCATGGCTTCTGGCTTTAATTCTGTGTTAGAACCGCCTAAAGCGCTGCTACCTTCATGCAATAGTTCCATATCCGCTGCATTTTGATGTGCTTGCTCATAGCCTTCTTCGAGCGCTTCTACTTCTTCAGGCTGGGTGATTTGTAAACGGGCTAAATAAACGATGACATCATGTTTGATATTAGAGAGTAAGTTTTCAAATAATTCATACGCTTCACGCTTAAATTCCTGCTTCGGATTTTTCTGTGCATAGCCGCGTAGTGCAACACTTTGGCGTAGGTAATCAACGGCGGCAAGATGCTCTTTCCATTGCGTATCCAGTACATGCAACATGACATCCCGCTCTAGGCGGCGCATGCTTTCTGAGCTGATAATCTCTTCTTTTGCCTTGAGTGATTTGATTAACGCTTCATGGATGCGATTGCCTAATGTCTCATCGTATAGGTCATTATCTTTATCCAACCAGCCTTGTATGTCTAAGTCTAAATCGAGCGTTTCTTTTAGCTCAGCGGTTAAGCCTTTAATATCCCATTGCTCATCTAGGCTTTCAGGGGGTACAAATTTTTCTAAAAGATCAAAGCTAACGTCTTCAGCGAGTGCTTCTATTGTTTCACTCACATCCTCCGATTCTAGTAAGTCTGATCGTTGTTCGTAGATAACTTTGCGTTGATCATTGGCAACATCATCGTATTCAAGTAAATTTTTACGAATATCGAAGTTGTGTCCTTCTACTTTACGCTGTGCATTTTCAATGGACTTGGAAACAATTTTGGCTTCAATGGCTTGCCCTTTTTCCATGCCTAGCTTCTTCATCATGTTTTTGACTTTCTCGGATGCGAAGATACGCATTAGATTGTCATCTAGGGAAAGGAAGAAGCGTGAAGAACCGGGGTCACCTTGACGACCAGAGCGGCCACGCAATTGGTTATCAACACGGCGTGATTCATGGCGCTCAGTACCAATAATATGCAAACCACCCGCTTTTAGTACGGCATCGTGTCGTTTTTGCCATTCAGTTTTAACTTTTTCAACCGTTTTTGGATTTGGTTTTTTGCCTAATTTATCGAGTACCGCCACTAAGGAGCCGCCAAGGACAATATCTGTACCACGACCAGCCATATTCGTTGCGATAGTCACGGCGCTAGGACGGCCTGCATTTTCGATAATATGCGCTTCACGCTCATGCTGCTTGGCGTTTAACACTTCATGCTTGATATTGTTTTTCTTTAGCAGTCCAGAGAGTAATTCTGATGTTTCAATGGAAGCGGTACCGACTAACATCGGTTGTTGTTTCTTCAATGCATGCTGTATGTCCACCACAATGGCATCGTATTTTTCTGCTTCTGAAAGATAGATCAGGTCATTGCCATCTTCACGAATCATGGGTTCGTTGGTTGGGATAACGACCACTTCAAGGTTGTAAATATCCTGCAATTCAAATGCTTCGGTATCGGCTGTTCCTGTCATACCCGAAAGCTTGGCGTAAATACGGAAGTAGTTCTGGAAGGTGATCGAAGCCATTGTCTGATTTTCAGGCTTGATTTCCACGCCTTCTTTCGCTTCAACAGCTTGATGCAAGCCTTCTGACCAACGTCGACCAGGCATGGTACGACCGGTGAATTCATCAACAATAACAATCTCGTTATCGCTAACAATATAATCAACATTGAGTTCAAATAAGGTATTTGCACGCAAGGCAGAGTTAAGATGATGCAAAACAGAAATACTGGAGGTGTCGTATAACCCTTCGTTAGGCTGTAATACACCAATTTCACGTAGTAGGTTTTCGGCTTGCTCATGTCCACTATCGGTTAGATAAACCTGTTTGGATTTTTCATCAATACTGAAATCTCCAGGGGCCTCTTCATCGTCAATGGGTTGTTGTTTTAACTTTGGAATGACACTGTTAATCGAGGTGTAGAGATCAGATGAATCCTCTGCTTGACCTGAGATAATCAATGGTGTTCTGGCTTCGTCAATCAAGATAGAATCCACTTCATCCACAACCGCATAATTTAGACCGCGCTGTACTCGCTCATCAATCGTAAAGGCCATATTGTCGCGCAGATAATCAAAACCAAATTCGTTATTAGTGCCATAAGTAATATCGGCAGCATAAGCGGCTTGGCGTTTTTCATGTTCTAGCTGGCTAATAATAACGCCCGTGCTTAAACCAAGAAAATGATAGAGCGTCGACATGGTTTCAGCATCACGCTGTGCGAGGTAGTCATTAACGGTAATAACATGGACACCCTCACCCGATAAGGCATTGAGGTAAACAGGCAGTGTTCCTACCAATGTTTTACCTTCACCTGTTTTCATTTCAGATATTTTGCCATCATGAAGCACCATGCCACCGACCATTTGCACATCATAATGTCGCATTCCCAAGGTGCGTTTGCTTGCCTCACGAACCACGGCAAAGGCTTCCGTTAACAATTCATCGAGTGTTTCACCTTTCTCTAGGCGTTGTTTAAACTCGGTTGTTTTAGCCTTTAATTGCTCATCGGATAACGCACCATATTGTTCTTCAAGGTCGTTAATGGCACTGACTTTTTTGATATATGTTTTAACCAAGCGGTCATTGCGACTGCCGAATATTTTTTTGGCAACTGCTCCAATCATGATATTTATTTTCTCCCCACGGTTAGCCGTGGTTTATATTTGTTTCTAAATGATGCAAGAGAGTCGTTATATCATTTAGTTGTATTTATGGAAACTAATCCTGCAAGGATGGGGACAATTCAATAAAAGGCAAGACAGCGGTATCAGGAACGTAGGTATTCCTTAAGCTTACTTTTCCTATTCCCCTTAATAGGTAAGCGACCCAGTATAATACATTTTACTGACTATATTTAGACTTAACGCTACAATTAAGTTTTAGCAAGGACTCAATAATCCTGAATACTGAGGCACATGTCAGCGTTTCTGCATTGCGCTATTTTTGTTTTTGTTTTATCAATGGGATGTGCTGGTATCATCCGATTCCGCCCACATGAAGAATAAGAGGTTATATCATGACTCAACACGCCTTAAACCAACCCAATGGCGCTCCTCCCTTAGCTTTAAAAATCAATAATTTAAAGAAAACCTATGATAATGGCTTCACCGCGCTGAAGGGGATTGATCTCAATGTCAATCAGGGGGATTTCTTTGCACTATTGGGGGCGAATGGGGCAGGTAAATCAACGACCATTAATATGGTTTGCTCGCTCGCTAATAAAACATCAGGAAAAATCGAAGTATTTGGACACGATTTAGCGACGGAACGCGATCTTGCCAAGTCCTTTATTGGCTTAGTGCCACAAGAGTTTAATTTCAATATTTTTGAGCCGATTATTGAAATTATAGTGAATCAAGGGGGCTACTATGGTATTCCTCGTAAAGAAGCATTTCATCGTGCGGAGGTATTATTAAAGCATCTCGATTTATGGGATAAACGCAAGGAAAAAGCGAAAAACCTGTCAGGTGGCATGAAGCGGCGTTTAATGATTGCCCGTGCTTTGGTGCATAAGCCCAAGCTCTTGATTTTAGATGAGCCAACTGCGGGGGTGGATATTGAAATTCGCCGTTCCATGTGGGAATTTTTAAGCGAATTAAACGCATCAGGGACAACCATTATCCTTACCACCCACTATCTAGAAGAGGCTGAAACACTATGCCACAACATTGCGATTCTTGATCAAGGTGAAGTGATCGAAAACACCAGTATGCGCGAATTACTGTCTCGCTTACAAACCGAAACCTTTGTGTTGGATTTAAAAGAACCCATGAGTGAATTACCGCAGAGCGTTGATTTTAAACTACAGATGCGCGATTCCAATACCGTAGAAGTTGAGCTAGACAAAAGCCGTTCGCTCAATTGCGTGTTTGATTTTTTTAGTCAACATCAGATTGGTGTATCCAGTATGCGGAATAAAAGCAATCGCTTGGAAGCATTATTTATGCAACGAATTAGTAAGCGCAACAAAGAGGAAGCGGCATGAACGGGCAACAAATATTGACGGCTTACAAAACGATCTCCACGAAAGAAATTTTGCGCTTTTCGCGCATTTGGATACAAACGATTCTACCACCTGCCATTACCATGAGCCTGTATTTTGTTATTTTTGGCAACCTTATCGGTAGAGCCATTGGCGAAATGGATGGCTTTAACTATATTGATTATATTGTGCCTGGGCTGATTATGATGTCAGTGATTACCAATGCTTACTCCAATGTTGTCTCCTCCTTTTTCTCTGCCAAAATGCATGGCAATGTCCAAGAATTATTGCTCTCACCAACGCCCAATATTGTTATTCTATTAGGGTTTATAACAGGGGGCATCGCACGGGGTTTAGGGGTTGGAGTGGTGGTAACCATCGTTGCTTCATTTTTTACGGATCTCACGATTCAACACCCTTTTATTACCTTTGGCGTGGTTTTTTTAACTGCTTTTTTATTCTCCATTGCGGGCTTTATTAATGCGGTTTTTGCCAAAACCTTTGATGCGGTGAATATTATTCCTGTGTTTGTTCTTACCCCGCTGACGTATCTAGGGGGCGTATTTTATTCGGTGAATATGCTGTCTGATTTTTGGCGTGATGTGTCGCTATTTAATCCTGTGTTGTATATGGTGAATGGCTTTCGCTATGGTATTTTGGGTGTTTCAGACATCAGCCCTGTTGCTAGTTTTGCGCTACTATTGGTCTTTATTGCCTTACTCTTTAGCGTTGCACTGGCTTTATTGAATAGAG
>JAGLDQ010000072.1 GCA_023145535.1 Cocleimonas sp.
CAGTTAGCCTTCCATGTACCAGGTAATAAGGTAGATCTTTCATACTCAGGGGATATTTCTTAATATCCCCTTTTTTGTTTAAAAAAATCATAACAATAAATTTCTGAGTAGTATTCATATGCATTTAAGCCTCTCTGATATTGAACAAGCATGGGAATTAAAAGACCCGAATCTAGTGGATTATATTGTTGCATTAGCCAAGCAAGCAGATCCCGAACTAGCGCAACCCCTTCGTGATGAGGCGCTTACGTTTGATCGTTTTTTACAAGTGATTTTTAGTTGGGATTTTCGCCAAAAATCAGCGGGAGAGCAAAAAACATACCGCGTTGAGCAACTCCATTTATTAGCATCGGATGATGCCGAAGTTGCCTTATCGGAGCGTTTAAAACTGCATACCTTTATGCTGTTACTGTGGACTGATAATACGTATTATGCGCGTGCCGTCTTAATCGATATTATCCGTAGTGTGCCAATGATCTATGGCCCTTGGAAAGCATTAAAACATATTTATAAATCCGCAGAAACAAACAGTGATTATCAGATTTTAGCCGAAATATCAGCGCGTTGTGATGCTAATTATAATCGCCATTTAAGTAATCCAACAATGATTTATATGCGTCGTCGCGCATGGCGTTATTTACGCAAACTGGGCGAGTCTTTACCTGTTTGTTATCCGGATGCGGCGATTCATTTTTTAGCCGCATACCCTGATGCAACCAACTGGCATCATGCATGGGTTGCAAATCATATTTTTTATCATCAAACCAATAACTATAACTCGATTGGTTTTGGCTATAACGCAGATTCCCATAACCTGCTTAAAAATAGAGCCTTTGCAGAAACATGGCAGCGCTCAGAAACGCCATTGCTACGTTTATTAAGCATGGCAAAAAGTGAAAAGGTGAGAAAATTTGCATGCGATGCGCTAAAGCAAGATTTTAAGGTAATACTGCGCGATGTTGACCCTGCATGGATTATCAGCCTTGCGACTTTAGCCGATAAAAGCAGTGCGGTGGATAATCTCATTGTCTGGTTATTACAAAACTCACCGAAGCTTGAACAGCATCAATTTCATGATTTGCAGTTGCATGATGTTGTGATTGCACTGTTGGAATCAAATGACAGTAAGGCACAACAATACGCCATTGCCTATATTAAATCTCATGCACGAGATTTACCGTTATCAGAATTGCGTCGGTTATCCATTAATAACCATGCCCATATTGTAAAACTAGTCCAGTTATTGATAGCAGAACGTCACCCGCGTGATGAGATTGGTTTATCCTTGTGGGGCGAGCTATTAGAAAAAAAACAGCATAATCAGTTTGCAGAAAAAGCCTTACGTGAGTATTTCGGACGTAAAGAACTCAGCGCAGAATGGTTTCAACAACGCCTAATCAGTACAACGAGATCTAGCTTTCGTTTTGTTAGCCAATACTTGCTTGAATTACATCCATTAAAAAACTTAGGCATTGGTTATTTCCAAACCATTGCCGAGCAATTAAACCCTCATCATGACCAAGCCTATGAAGTCAGTCAGTTTGTTCTTGAGAGTCTAGGGCAACTGGCTATTCATCAATTACCCGCTGAGTTTGTGCAAACCGCCTTATTAAACCCTCTCTTTTCTGATCAAATAATAGAGTGGATCGACAATAGCACGATTAAAGCTGAAACCTTGCCACTCGATTACTATCAGTCATTAGTTTACGAGCCAGATTGGAATAACTCTGATTTTATTCAAACACTAAAAAAATCAGATAAAATAGCGGTACAGCCGTTAACATTTAATGAATCTCTCGCGGAAGACGTAAGAGAATGGCTTTCGGATGTGCGTCGTTTCAGCCCTGAAAAATTAGGCTTTGAATGGCTAATGACTTTAGTTAATCGAGAAGAAGAGGCATATCATGATTTTGCCGTTGATCTAATGGTTAAAGCCTTTTTACCTGCCGACTTTGCGAAGCAAGAAGACGTTGCTGCGTCATCAGATGATGCAACAAGTAAGATTAATAAAAAAATAGATCTTGAGCAAAAAACCTATCTCTTTACTGGCAAGCTCAAAACAATGACGCGTAAAGAAGCACAAGTGATTGTCCATGATGCCAAGGGGAAAAACCATAAAGCCGTCAATGGCAAGCTCGACTTTTTAGTGATTGGCGATGAAGGCTCGCCGATGTATGGCAATGGGCGCAAGGGGAGTAAACAAGTTAAAGCCGAAGCATTAATTGAGAAAGGTGCGGCGCTTAACATTATTTCAGAAACGGCCTTTTTACAGAAAATGGCGGGCGAAGAACGTGAGTTTTCTGAAGATAGTGTTGTCGAAGGTTGTCAAAATTTATGGGCAATGGCAAGTGAGAAGCCAGACTCACCGATGAGCAAATTTGCAATTCACTATATTCGCTATCACCATCCTGATATTTGCTTGAAGCTAACCGATAGACCTGTTGATCCTGGTGCTGAAATCCCGACAAGCTTTGCCACTTTTGCTCAATTTAAACCCTTTTTTCAACATAAACACACACCGCTACGTCAATTAGCATTAGAGTTCGCGCACTATGAATTCGCCGCATGGCAACCGCCTTCGGCTGATTTAATAGCCTTATGCGAATCTAAGTACAATGAAGTTCGCGCGTTTGTTAGCAACGCCTTATTAGCAGACCCAGAAGCAGAAAATAAACGCTATCGTATTGATGCTTCACAGCTAGACCCCAGCGCCGTGTATAGCTTTTGTGAGTCTAAAAAACCAGAAACACGTCAACTGGGTATGCAAATTATTCAAAAGCATGAAGAATTCCAACTACCTGAGTCACTCTTTCAGCTAACCGAAAGCCCAGATCGTGAACTACGCGGCTTTGTTGTGCGGATTTTATGGTCTTTATATCATTGTTACTCCACTACCCCCCATTGGAAGCCGCAATTGCCCATGATGGCAACAATGCGAAAAAAGGATCAAGCAAAACAACGTCAAGCACAGCGTGATTTAGGCTCAGGGCTACCAAAACGACCTGAAAATCTCCCAGCAGAGATGGATACCCTGCAACAACTATTACGTCGCTGGCTCTACGAACTCCCCCCCGGACGATTAGCTGCCGACCGTATCAATACAGGGCTAAAACCACTGTCAGCCAGTGCCGCTAAAAAAGCTTTGATTGAAACCTTCCGTGATATGGCGCTGGATGACATTGAATTTGCCAAAATGGTCTTGCCCTTATTTGAAAATTTTACACGTTCTCGCGGGGTAATGGAGCAAGCCGCTTGTTTGGTTGCGGTAACTCGTATTCACCATGCCCATCCTAAATTGGAGATAACCGCATGAACAAACAAACACTCGCCTATCGTGGCATTATCCAAGGGATTGTTAGCTCAGGTTCACAAGCAGCCTTTATCACCACCCATGAAGAATCACAAGCAACGGCTCTCTATCGCATTGATGCTAGTCAACAGAAACTTACGCTAACCACTCAAGCCTTATCTTGTGGCGCTACCGCCCTCACGAGCGATGGAAAAAAACTTTGGTTTGCAGGGCAAGATGGCAAGTTATATGAAAGCGCGTTAGCCAAAGGTAAGCCTAAAGCATTGCCTAAGTTGGCATTTGATTCTGCTAAAGTGATTGGTTTAGCGTTATTGTCTGATAACCGACTTGCCGTATTACAAAGCCGTCAATTAAGCCTAATTGATTTAAAAAAGAAAACCTTATTACAAGCAATCAGCTATTCAGAGTCCAGCGCCGTCATGGGGGCTAGTGCGGATGGTCTTTGGTTAGCAGTCGGTGATAGCAAAGGGGTTGTGCATGTTTATCAAACGAATGAAACATCCCAACAATTAACGTTATCTGAAAGTGCGACCATTCATAAAGGCAGTGTCACGGCAATCCAATTTGAAGCAGAAGCGTTACGCTTTTACTCCGCAGGCGCGGATAAAAAACTGTTTAGTACCCACGCACAAGGTAATTTACAACCGCTCGATAGAGGAAAAAATAGTAATCACAACAGCAATATTCATGCACTACATTTAGGTCAAGAGCGTTTATTCACAGGCGCGGGTGATAAGAGTATAAAAGCGTGGCCTTTGACAGGCGGACAGCCTGTTTCGATTAAACAAGGACTGGCTAAAATTAGCCACTTGGTGGCTATTCACTATCAAGACAAGCCTAGTTTGTTAGCGGTAGGACGTGATGCGACGTTACGTCTTGTTAGTTTAACGCCTGAAGATAAATTTACTGAAGTCAAAGCCGTTATTCGTGATGGCTATACCGGTGCAAAGCAAACGCTACAGCAAACTAATGCCAGTGAGCGCGAAAAGGCAATTACCTTTTTAGCCGCTTACGATGATAAAAAAGCCTTAGTCATGATTGCAAAGCAGTATCAGACTGAAAAAGATAAAGGTGTCTGTGAGAAAATTGTCAGGGTGGCCAGCAAGTCACTTCATCCTGAAGCAACGCGACTATTAGAAAATATTCTAAAAATGAGCCGTCACGATGGCTTACGCTTAAACGCCTTAACTGCCTTAATCAAACGCACAGAAAAAGAGGACTTAAGCCCGTATGAGAAAGCGCTTCAAAGTGGTCATCTTGATATTGGCGCTGAAGCGTTAAATAAGCTAGCTAAGTTAAGTAAAACAATACCGCGCGCCGAGCAAATGCTGGTGAAGACGCTACAACATAAGCGCCCTCCCTTACGCTTATTAGCATTAAGCCTACTAGAAAAAGTCTACGCTAAGACCTCGCCGAAAGCATCTTTAGATGCGCTTAAAGTGAATCATCCCGATTTACAACGTGCCGCATTGACACGCTTATTTCAGCGTAATTTATTGGATAGCATTGATGTAAAACGCGCTATTTTATTCGCACAGGATCAAGAGGATGATCAGCTTCGCCATACTGCTTTTTTGGTGTCGATATTAAGCCGTAAAACGCTAACGAAAGCATTAAAAACACGCGAAGAAAATTTTGCACGACAGTTACAAGAACTGGAAGATTTTGATTTATTAGCGAAAGATGAGAAGCCTAAAAAGAACAAATACCCGCACCTTTTAGCAACGCTAATTAAGGTATCCAAAGTTAAAAAAATCACTAGCGCCGCCTCACCTAAACCTAGTCCTCTCAATAAACTGACAGATGAAGATTATGCCGTGCTATTGCAAAGCATGACCAGTCGTCATCTCAATGTTTGTTTTCATGCCACCCTCGGCTTGGCCGTACTGCAAGACCAGCGCGCTTTTGGTATGTTGCTTTCCCTTGGACAACGGCAGGATACTAGTTTTCATATCGGTGTCTGTTACGCCTTGGGTGTGCTAGGTCAACAAGATGCCATTCCATCACTAAAAGTACTATTAAATGCCGACGCTAATACCATACGTGAAGCGGCATTTAATGCCTTAGAAAAACTTGAACCCTCCGCGCTTATTACCGCAAAGCGGGGTTTGCAATCAAAACATAAAGATATTCATGCACGGGGTTTAAAAATCCTACTGGATACGCTGAAAAAGAAACTCAAAAAAGCGGATAAAACCACCGCATTAAGTTTATTAAAAGCCGCGCTTAACAATGAATTTGAAGCAATTCGCCAAGAAACCTTTAAAGCCTGTTTAAACCAACAATTAGGGGGGGATGAGGCGGCAACACTGCACCTTTTGTTAGACAGTCAATTTACCAATGTGCATGAGGAAGTGCTGAATGAGTTAATGGCAAAGGCAATCGTAAAGCCAGTACTTGATTGGGTCGAACCATTATTATTTGAATTATTTAATAATCCATTTGCAACATTGCGTTTAGCCGCTTTTAATTTTGCGATTAAAGAGAAAAAACGCTTTCAAAATAAAGCCGTTTTAGCGTCAGCGGTTGTGAGTCAATTTATTGATGTGCGCGAAGCTGTGTTTCAGCATATTAAAAGTAATAATAGCAAAAAAAATCAATTGGTTTTAAGCCAGCTCTTAAATGATCAGGATGAAGCATTGCGCGAACAAGCCATTCATTTAATGGTCATGGTAACGGATAAAGAAACACTCGCTAATGCGTTAACCAGTTCATTTGATAATGTGAAAGTAATTGCTGCCACCGCATTAGCACGGTTAGGAGACGCACGCGCTTATGCTATTTTTGATGACCTATTGAGCCGAGAAGAACCGCACAAAAAGCAAGAGATCGCCCACTGGCATCTCATGATTTCACATGCATTGCAGGGCGTAAAAGCCTTGGGTGATAGTGCTGGATTTGATCATGTGATGCGCTTTATCCAGCATAAAGATAATAAATTAATGCGTAACGCCGCCCAAGCATTGCCTTGGGTAACGAATAAAACACACCGTGCCGCATTAAACACCTTGCAAAAAGATGAACGCAAGCCAGTACGTGCCTTCTCTAGTTATGCGTTGGCGCTCTTGGGCGATGCTTCCGCAAAGCCACTCATTGATAACCAACAAATCACCGCACAACTTTCTCACTATGACCAACTAGCGGCACTTTTGAGCTTGGGCGAGGTCACACCGCTAACACTAGAAAGTAGTTTAACCGCCAGCTCAACGCAAATAAGCGCCCTATTAGCACTCGCAACGCATGACTTATTATTAAACCCCGATGCACCAACCCTCAGCACATGGGCATTAACCCTGAATGATGCCAACCTTCAAATGTTCTGTGCCGGCTTAATGACCTGTTATGGGGATGAGACGGCGCGTTGGCAGTACTTAACCGATTGGCTCATTGAGCAATTTAATGATGACAAATGGACGATAAGCATCAAACAATTGCAAGCAATAGCCACGATGCTGGTTTACGGTGATGGGCACACCAAAGCACAATTAATCTATGTTTTACGTACGCTTGATACACGCGCGTCAATAAAAGTATGGAAGTTGCGTTATACGGTGTTTAAAACACGCTATGCCAAACAAATTCAACAGGCAACTCAACCAATCAACGCCGTCATTAACATAAAACCAGTGCAAAGCGAATGGAACCAACGCGCCTTTGGAACATACCTCGCATTAGTCCACTCTGCGGATCGTTATGGTGCTTATGATGGGCTAAATACCAGTCTCAAGGCATTGCGAAAACTCCATCAATTAGCAGAAAAAGACAAACAACTGTACAGCAGTGTGAGTAGTTGTTTTTTAACCTTATTAAACCATCATGCCGTTGATATTCGTCAATTTGTCTTTGATGATTTGCAAACATTGGGGATGGATTTAGCCACCTTAGGCAAAGTAGCAACGACATCACCCCAACAAGATATTGCCAAACAAGGCTTACAGCTTCTTGTTGAACATTACTCCATTAAAGAATCACAATCACTCTTGCAAAGTCTTATCCAAGGAGATGATGCGGTCTTATCCGTGGAAGCCTATCATTTATACCGTGATGATCAGGGCTTAATAAAAACAGCCGATTATGCGCTACAATCGTATCATTTGGATTTAAGACAGCAATGCGTCAACGAATTAGCCGCTGATAAAAACAGCGAAGCACAACCATTATTAGTCAAAGCGGTACACAATGACCATGCACCAACGGCAATAAAAGCAGCGACGCATTTAGCACGTCAATCTCACCCCCAAGCGCTGACATTATTAAGCGACTTACTGGCGCATAATGCTGATAAAACTCAGCAACAACAAATTATTCGTGCCTTAAAGTTATTGCCACAAGTTGAGGTAGCAGAAGTACTGTTTAATTATGTGCAGCATAATAAACACAATCGTCAAGAGGCGAGTTATCTTTACCAAGCACTTGCCGAGTATCGACATCGCGAACTATTCGATGCTTTATTACAACGTTTAGCTTCGCATCCTAAAGAAGCGAAATGGATTCAGCATACTTTGATCTTAACAACAGGCTATGACCAGCCCTTTGATGATTTTTATGAGACCCATGATGATTTGAGTTGGATCGATCAACAACATCCTCGCCAAGATGCTCTATTAATTCAGCTCTTTAATGAAATGATAAAAAGGGATCATCATGAAATGGCGGCTAACCTTATTCCTGTGATGGGGTGGCCAAAAGCTAAAGCGGTGAGCAAAGCCACTGATAACGCATTGCAAGCAGCAATTCCTGTGATTGATCCTCAATACCTTGATCGAGTGGTTGCCACGCTTTCTTATCGCCTTAAACGCAGAGAGAGTAAAGCCGAGTCGCTGTTACAATTGCTGACACATAAAGAATCCGAACTTCAATTCCTTGCCGCAGAAGCACTGGCAGTCAATGGGCATCAGCAAGGGTTTGCGATTTTATTAGCGGCGGCCGATTATCAAGAGAATGATCATTATCGTGAACGTGCTGTTTTAGCCTTGGGTAAATCAGGTGATCAACGCGCACTCGATAAGCTCTTAGCCTTAGCGCAAGATAAAGAACATGCACTGAATGAAGTCGCGATTGAAGCAATTGGTTCAATGGGCGAAGCTAAAGAGGCCAATAAAATCTTTGAACTGCTGAAGTCTAGCCTCCGTAATGCCGATTATTATTCGGATATGAATCTTCATGCACTCAATGGTTTACGCTGGTTTAATACACTCGCTGCATGGCAAATTATCTGTGCTTATATTGATAAGACTGAGAACGCCTATGACAATCGCCAGCATGCTGTCACACTACTGCAATATTGGGATACCAATGCCAGCCGTGCTTTATTGTTAAAATTACTCAAGCAAGAAAAAGACGATGATGTTACCAAAAGCGCGTATCAGGTGGCACAACGCTTATGGAAAACCGAAGACAAGCAAACCAGCGAAGTCGATTATGCCTTAATTCAAGGCTATTACCCCGAAATTGATGACAAAGCATTGGAGCGCATTACACTTTATGCGCCGAGTGCCGACTTATTGGGCTTATTATCCGCTCATTATGCCGATGAGGAGGCGGTTGAGAATATTTTACAAGCCATTGATCATAGCTTGCTAAAACGCACGGACTACCGCGCTAAAGACCTAGGTAAGGGGCTAGAGAGTCATTCATCCCGCATTGTTAATACCACTGCACGCTTGATAACCCGCATGGACAAGCTCACTAAGCCAATGAAAGAACATTTGCAACGCGCATTGGAACGTTATTATCAACGTTGGAACGAGCAATACAATAAACAGCATGGGGAACAATCAAAGGAGGACATCAATGAGGATTATGTTAATGCCCTTGTTGATGTCTTTGCTAAAGACTCTGGTTTGGAAGGAGAAGCGCTTGAAAATTATCTGAACGTTAATAGAAATTATGTCAGAGACAATTTCCCGAACAGCACAAGTGAAGCCTCACTATCCGCACAGTCATTGGAAGAGAACCTAGAAAAGACAACACAAACTTTACAGCAACTTTTATGGTCAGCCGTTAAGCATGATGTCATTAATCATACCGTGGTGAATTTGCTTGCTAGTCATCATAAATCACAGCGCCCATTTCAGTTGCAAGTACTTAATGCCTTATTAAGCCTTGATAAATTATCCAATAAAGTGGTTCTTAAAAGTATTGAGCATCTCTTAAGATCACCCGCCCCGCAAATTAGTCATTTAGCCAATCAACTGTTACAAATGCATGGAAAAAATAAACCGCTCGACTGGCGACAATTCCAAGGGCAAGCCGATATTGTGATGAATAAGCAGTTTAATAAGCCACTGATCGCGGCAGCAGCACACGCGAGCCAACAAGCACAAGCCTTGCCAATTTTAATTACCAAACAAGATACGGTGACACTATCAAAGATTGCCAGCGATGAGCAGCAGCAAGAAACGGTGCGTATGGGAGCGATTGAAGGCTTAGCACGTATTGTGACGGAAGAGGCAGGTGAAGCCCTGAGTCAACTTCATAAAAATAATGAGGATAAAGATATTAGCAAAGCGGCTTACCGTGCCTTACGTCGTCAACAGCGTAGCCAAGCTAAAGTAGAGTCATCAGCTTAATATTCGCTCTAATGCGAGTGCATAGAGAAGATCAATTCGTAGGGTGCGAGAATCCCACCAAAAATCCACGAAAAAGTATACATTATGACAGATTCACAATCCGATAAAAACAACACGAATAATACCGAAGCCGTGACCCTAAGTTACCAGCAGCCCAGTGACTTTCATGCGGATCACCTGCATTTATTTAGCCATCTCACAAGAGATAAAGTAAAATTTAGCGCCACCGTCAAAGAGGTCATCGCTTTTAGAGAAGCAATGGCAACTTTATTCGC
>JAGLDQ010000073.1 GCA_023145535.1 Cocleimonas sp.
TTTTTCACTACTGCCGATCATCATAGGCTGAATGGCGGTATCTGAGGGCATAAGCGCTATCCCCTCCGCTACGGCACCTTGCTTAAAGTATTTAATTAAGTGCTGTAGCTTCTCTCTCCGCCCTGTTTCTTTTTGGATTATTTTAAGACTGGTTAGTGTTGCGGCGGCAATTGCAGCAGGCATCGCGGTGGTAAATATATGGCTGCGTGCGGTTTGAATCAAGTATTCAATGAGTGCTTCCGAGCCAGCTATAAATGCACCGGCTGTTCCCACCGCTTTACCCAGTGTTGCCATTAAAATAGGGACTTCACCCTGCCCCAATTGCTGTTGTTGCAATAAACCTGCACCTGTTTTCCCTAAGACTCCAAATCCATGAGCATCATCAATCATTAGCCATGCTTGATGTTTTTTAGCAACGGCGACGAGTTCATTAACATTCGCTGTGTCACCATCCATGCTAAATACACCATCACTAACAATGATTGTATTGCCTTTTGGTTGTTTCTCGATTTGTCGTTTTAATGAAGCGCTATCCTTATGCTGATAACGTTTTGTGGCGGCTCTAGAGAGTAATGCACCATCCAGTAAGGAGGCATGATTTAAGCGGTCTGAGTAGATGACATCACCACGCTCTCCTAACGCATTTAACACGCCTATATTTGCCATATAGCCAGTTGAGAATAATAAAGCACGCTCTCGTCCTGTAAACTCCGCTAACGCTTCTTCTAACTGTTGATGTGCTTTGGTATGTCCGCTAATAAGATGCGCCGAACCAGTCCCTACCCCGTATTGATCACTCGCTTTTTTAAACGAGCGGATAATATCCGAATGATTGGCTAAGCCTAGATAGTCATTACTGGAGAAGTTTAGTACTGATTTACCATCAAGTCGTATACGCGCTTGTTGCGGGGATTCGGTGATTCGATGACGGCGATAGAGCTGTTGTGATTTTTTTTGATCAAGCCAACGTTGAATAAGCTTTAGGTCATTTTTCATAACATCGTTTAACCTATTGTTAGGCATAAAAAAAGGCATCCGAAGATGCCTTTTCAAAAATAACGCTGTAAATTAAGAGCTCTTAATGAAGAAAGTGAACTCATCACCCGCTTCTGAAGTGCCTACTAACTCATTACCTGTTTGCTTACAAAACGCTTCAAAGTCTTTTACAGAACCTGGATCTGTAGCAACAATCTTTAATACTTGGCCTGCTTCAAGTTTATTAATTGCTTTTTTAGCACGTAAAATAGGAAGCGGACAGTTTAATCCACGTGCATCTAATTCGTCATTGAAATCAGTCATTTACATTTTCTCCATGTATATTAGTTAAATCTGATATTTAAATGTACTTTATCATTAAAAGGAGCATACGGCTATAATTTTATAGAAAGCTCAGGAAGAGATTAAATAACGTAATATTTCTATACAGAAGCCTTGCTTCTAGCTGGGGCTTAGTCTCAAAGAGGCGCGATCTAACCATTGAGAGCCTCCCATCAAAAGAAAAAAGGCAAGTAAAAATACTATGTTATTTAGTTTTTCTTCCTTTAGAATAAGTCATTTAAAACCATCGCTAGGAAAAACATCAGTTGATGAACTAGATCATTATCTGGGGTTTAATTCATCAACTAATACTTCGGCGACATATAAACATAAGCAGAGGCTATTTTGCAACTTAACTTTACAAAAATGCATGGATTAGGCAATGATTTTGTTGTTATTAATGCTATAAATCAAACAATTAACCTTAATGATGAACAGATTCGCTTTCTTGCTGATCGTCATGTGGGTATTGGTTGCGATCAAGTTTTATTGGTAGAATCTACCCAACAAAAAGAGACTGATTTTCGTTATCGAATTTATAACGCCGATGGTAGTGAGGTTGAACAATGTGGCAATGGTGCGCGTTGTTTTGCGACCTTTGTTCGCCAACACCGCTTAACTGATCAGAAAAACATTTCAGTGGTCACCGCTTCTGGAAAAATAATCCTCCATGTTGAAGAGGATGAACAAGTCACTGTCAATATGGGGTCGCCAATTTTATTGCCAAAATTGATTCCTTTTGTTGCAGAACAACAGAAAGATCAATATGATATAAGCATCTCTGGAAGTATAATCTCTATGGGCGTTGTTTCCATGGGAAACCCCCATGCCGTGATTATCGTTAATGACACTCAGACTGCCACTGTCGAAACATTAGGACCTTTAGTGCAACAAAGCGAGTATTTTCCCAATCAGGCAAATATTGGCTTTATGCAAATTATCAGTAAAAACCATATTAAATTACGTGTTTATGAGCGTGGCTCAGGCGAAACGCTGGCCTGTGGAACAGGTGCATGTGCTGCTATGGTTGCT
Source organism: Cocleimonas sp. (assembly GCA_023145535.1). Classification (GTDB taxonomy): domain Bacteria; phylum Pseudomonadota; class Gammaproteobacteria; order Thiotrichales; family Thiotrichaceae; genus JAGLBW01. The sequence continues at coordinate 2,350 of JAGLDQ010000073.1, forward strand.
GGGCAATTACAAGGCTTACTCGATGACTCGGTAACCGTTTCTTTGCCTGGTGGAGATTTATTAATTCGTTGGGCTGGAGGCAAGAATCCCGTTATGATGACGGGTCCGACAGAAACTGTATTTACAGGAAATATAACAATATGAGTTCGCAATTAAAGCAAGTGGAAAATACCGCTATTGATGAATCTGATATAACAAACTACTTACACCAACACCCCGATTTTTTTCAACGTCATACAGAGTTTCTAGAAAAACAGAATATTTCACATCACAATATCGGATCAGCAACCTCATTAATTGAACACCAAGTGGCTGTTCTGCGAGAAAAAAATGCGCATCTTGAGGGGCAACTAGACAATCTGCTACGTGCAGCACGTAGCAATGAACAAATTATGGTACGTTTGCAACATTTAACACTTGAGCTATTCCGTGCTGATAGTTTAAGTGAAATGATTTCGGTATGCCAAGATGTATTACGTAGTGATTTTAACTCTGACTATGTTGCTATTCGCCTGATTAAAAAAACGCGTGAAAATAATAAAGACCAAGAAAATCTACACTTTATTAATGCCAGTAATGCCAGCTTAAAGCAATTTGACAATTTATTTATCAGCGGCAAACCATTCTGTGGCAAGTTGCCGGATAAACAACAAAAATTTCTCTTCTCTACCCATTCCAATGATGTTAAGTCTGCTGCCCTACTTCCACTACAAACGGCTAAGAATATTGGTATCTTAGCGCTTGGAAGTAAGAGTGAATCACGCTTTCATCCTAGAATGGGAACTGTTTTTATCAGTCATCTCGGTGATTTAATCTCTAATGCTTTGGCGCAGCATGTAAAGTGAAACATCAACACGCTGAACAGACTGAGTTACAACTATTTCATCACTATTTACGCTATGAAAAACACTATTCACCGCACACACTCAGTCACTATCAGCTTGATTTAAAACAATTTTCACGATGGCTTATAAAGCTAGCGCCTACAGATGCTCCCTCCTTAGCATCCACAGCCGTTGTTGATGCTGATAGCCAGCTTATACGCAACTGGATAGCACAATTACATCGTCAAGGTATTAGCGGTAAAACAATCCAGCGAAAACTGTCCACTTTACGCAGTTTCTATCAATTTATGTTGCGTGAGGATAAGTTAAAAATAAACCCAGCCGTTGATATTCGCGCGCCTAAATCTCCACGTAAACTACCAGCGACCTTAGATGTAGATAGTGTCAGCCGTTTACTCGAGTTGCCCAATGACAGTAAGCTTGCCATTCGTGATCGTGCAATATTGGAGCTATTCTATTCATCAGGGTTACGCTTATCAGAGCTAGTAAATTTGAATATTGAGACAATAGACCTGACGGATAATACTTTGCGCGCTCATGGCAAAGGGAATAAAACACGTATTCTTCCCATAGGCAGTAAAGCTAAACAAGCACTCCAACAATGGCTAACACAGCGAAAAGCCAATGCAGGTGAGAATGCCCTTTTTACGAGCAATAGAGGAACGCGATTAACCCCACGCGCCATCCAACTGCGTGTTAATCACTGGCAAAAAAAACAAGGTCTTGAACAATCGGTTCATCCTCATAAACTACGCCACTCTTTTGCCAGTCACTTATTAGAATCATCGGGTGACTTACGCGCGGTACAAGAACTACTTGGACATGCCGATATAAGCACCACACAAATATACACCCATCTAGATTTTCAGCATTTAGCGGAAGTTTATGATAAAGCACATCCTCGTGCGCGTAAGAAGTAATTTAGAAATCGGGAAGTTGTTTCGTGTGCCCTAAAAGAAAAACAATAAAATAAGTTAAATTCTTGATATTTTTTTGATATAACAAGGTATAACAACTCATCGCCTGACAAATGGTATTTTGAACCTCTTAAGGAAAATCTAGATGAAAATCACAGCAAGCAAAACAAGCGCCATCATTTTTACCCTCATTTCTGTTGCCGCATTTGCATGGATGACGATGCGTCCCAGTGTTGACACACAAGCCACCGGTTTTGGTTTGGCCTCTAATGATAGCGCTAGTAAGGCTGCAGTAGCGTCTCCAACTAATACAGATACATCTTCTGAAAAGACTGATAAAGATGCGGACTCATCCTCTAGTACTGAGTCAAATCCTGCGGTTGAGTCCAACACAAAAGAACCCATAGAGGACAAAAGCACAGACGATAAAACTCAAGATAATACTGGAAAGGACGTTGATCCCTCCGCTGAGAACACTTCAGGCAATGCGAAGCAAGCAACGGATGCTGCCGCTCAGTCAGAAACAAAAGATCCAGTTGCTCCCCAAAACAATGAAGGAGCAACTTCCACTCCGACAGAATCAACAACCAATGACGGGCAAACGA
>JAGLDQ010000074.1 GCA_023145535.1 Cocleimonas sp.
TCGAACCACCGACACAGGGATTTTCAGTCCCTTGCTCTACCGACTGAGCTACTTGGGCGTATAAAATAAAATGGCGGAGAAGGAGGGATTCGAACCCTCGGTACGGATAAACGTACACACGCTTTCCAAGCGTGCTCCATCGGCCACTCGGACACTTCTCCTAAATTTCATTTTTCTTAACTAAGAAAAATGAAGGTAGCAGAGCTTATATTAGTTTTGTCTATTAGACAAGCGTTTGGGTATTTTCTATAAATGGACAACCTAATATTTACTCATTAAAAAATGTATTAACTGACTTTAATATATTCATTGGTTACTTTTATAATAGGCGCTTAATTCATGATAAGTATGCCTTTTCCACTTTGCTTAATTCCTAATTTTAATTTAGAATGATGTAGATCAATACTACATGGAAGAATGCAATGTCAAAGGATAAAGACAGTACTACCTTGCAGGAATATTTTATCTCAGGAATAGTTATTCTATTTTTTGGGCTTCTTTATTTATTTTTGTCAAATGATTTTAATTTTGGTTCAAGCAAGGATAATTTGCTACCAACCCTTTCTGTCGCCCAAACTGCAACCTCTACATCTAATAGTTTTGCAGATAACGAGAAAGATAAGCCTGCTGCTCAAGATGAGGCAAATCGCAAAGCAACAGACACCCCTGTTTCCAAAGAAAACTCTGATAGTGCGCCAAAAGATTCTGCTCAAGTAAATGCAGCTTCCCCAAAAAGTAAAGATAACGCTGCTTCTCAGCAGGTAGCGGCAGGAATGGATGCATCTCCAGAAAAAGAAGCACAAGAGCCACAGCAATTAGCATCAGCAGATACCGTTTCTACTGCCGCCCCTCAATCAGAAGAAAGTGAGTCTCCAGCGGATCAAGCGCAAGCCCCGGCAGAAGAGACTAACGTTGAGGCGGGTTCAGATGAAGTGAAAGGAGAAGAGGCGGGTACTTCACCAGATTCTGGTGAGTTGATCTATAAACTTCCAGATGGTAGATCTGTTGAGATTGCAAAAGAGGGTTTTGAAAATAACTTTAAGAAAGCGATCTTAAGTGGAAGTACTGGCAAACCTATTGTTTTTGATCGTGTTTATTTTGATTCAGGTTCTTCTGAGTTGAGAAAACAGTCTGATTATCAAATACAAGCGACAGCGGCGCTTCTACATACTCATAAAGCGATTAGCGTTGCCATTCGGGGCCACTCAGATAATAGAGGTTCTTCTAAAAAGAACTCAATTTTATCGTTACTCCGTGGCGGAAGTATGAAAAAAGCATTGGCTGATTTAGGAATTGATCCAAAGCGAATACACATTGAAGGCCTTGGTGATCAAGAGCCAATTGCATCCAATAAGACGAAGCGAGGCCGTAGAAATAACCGCAGGATTGATTTGGTTATTAAGAAATAAAGCGAGAATTTTTATAGAGGCTAGAGAAAAATCTTTAGGAAGATATCGGTTGATATAGTTTTCTTCCTGCAATTAAAATAAATGGCTATTTGGGGTAACTAAAGGGTCATTAAACCATCTTACTAAACACGGAGTATTATCATGGACGGTATTTTATCGACTATCACAGGAAGTCTGGGATCGTTAGGTTCAGGCAAATTAGGTCATGCCCTTATTGGGTTGCTGATCCTTATTATCGGGTTATTTGTTGTTAAATTTTTAGCAAGTATCTTCAAGAAAATATTAAATAGTGTTAATTTTTTGGAGCGTACAAATCTTGCTGCTCCAATAGCCTCACTGATTAAGGCAATATTAACCATCTTTGTCCTAATGGCTGTGTTACAGCACTTTGGCTTAACGGATGTGCTAGCGCCATTAAAAGGTATGGTCAATAAATTCCTTGCAGCCGTTCCTAATATTATTGGTGCAGGTGTCATTGGTTATGCGGGCTGGGTTATTGCCAAAATCGTTTCAGAGTTAGTCGGTGTTGGTCTGAATAAGGTGGATCGTCAGCTCTTAGATAAGACAGGTAACGACAGTATTAAGGTTTCTAAAATTGGTAGCTCCTTTATGTTTGCTGCTATTTTATTGCCCATTGCAGTTGCGGCGCTTGGTGTTTTAAATATCCCTGCGATTACCGTTCCTGCTTCTGACATGATTAATAAACTAATGGCGGCGATTCCAAATATCATTGGTGCAGGCATTATTTTAGCCGTTGCTTATTTTGTTGCTAAGTTTGTTATTTCTATTCTATCGTCAATCCTTGATGGAATGAATATTGACTCAATGCCAGCAAAGCTAGGTGTTCAAGGTATCTTTTCAGAAACTTTCACACCAACAAAACTCATCAGTGGCGCAATTATGTTTTTCTCCATGTTAACCGCTGCAACGGCTGCTGTTAATACCTTGGGAATTGAGGTTGTTTCTGATATTTTTGCAAAAATACTACAATTTGGTGGCGGTATTCTTGTTGGTGGCATTATTCTTCTTATCGGAAATTTCCTAAGCTCATTAGCTTATATTAAGTTATCAGCTTCAAACCCAACACTTGCTGGTGTTGCGCGTATTGCAATTCTTGGCTTGGTATTAGCAATGGGTCTAAGAGCAATGGGGCTTGCAGACAATATCGTTAATATGGCCTTTGGCTTTACCATTGGTGCTGTCGCGATCGCGGCTTCACTAGCCTTTGGTTTTGGTGGGCGTGATGCGGCGAAAAAGGTTGCTGATAAATGGGCTGACAAGTTTTAATGCGCCTTAATTTTTAGCTTAAAAAGCCCAGTGTGATGCTGGGCTTTTTTGTGGTTGTCGTTTATTGATAATCGGTCTTTAGGCATTTTCAAGCATCTGAAAATAATGATCTAAGTTATCTTTTAGCTCCCGCATTTCTTTATTAATTTGTTGTTGTTCAGGCCCATCATATTTCAGCTCTTCCAGTAAGATACGTGATAAATTTTTATTGATACGCTTTAACGGGCTTTTAATTAAAGTATATTCCTTGGGCAGTGGAACAATCTCTTCAGACGCGGCGGTTGCGGCTTCCAATCCGCCTTTTTTGGCAGCACGTATAATTTTTCTCGCTTCTTTGACTGTTTTGTCCGTGATAAGCGGCAACACATCTTCTTGAATATTTTTGTCCAGTGTAATAATGGCATTGGTCTGCGTTGCATTTAATTCGCCTGATCCGCGTGCCGTTTTTACCGCATCAGAGGCGAGTTCATCGCGTTTGATCGCACTTTTAATCACCGATTTTGAAAGCCCTGTTTTATCCGCCGTAATCGCTGCAAAAGAATCGGTATCGAGTTTATCCTTCTCTTTTTGTTTCTGTTTATTTTCAGGGCTGAGTTCTTCACTCGAGAGATCAACTTTAATTGCAGTGGGATTTAATGCTTCATAAATCTCCCGTCCCCTGTTTAAACATTTCTCAAATTCTAATTTGCTCAATGGAGTGCGAACCAGATTTTCATCAATAGAAATTAACTCTTGCTCAAGTGAATCACCCTTAACAATATGAACGGGTGCTTCAGTCCAGCTTAATTCAGAGATCGCTTGATAACGTCGAGCGCCTGCGAGTAATTCATTATCGCTATTAACGGTCAGCGGATTAATGAGTCCTACTTTTTCAATACTTTTTTTGAGTGTTTCTACATCGGTATTCACTCTTAAATATTGACTGTTTCTTTTAATATCAGATAGCGGAAGTGTGGTTATTTTCAAGGGATATTCCTTTTTGAACGAGTAGGGGGAAGGTAGAGCGCGCGCTATTGTAGGTAAAACAGCGTGAGGTTGCTATGAGAATTTGTCTCGATAGAAAGAGACTACAAATTATATTAAACGCCCAAATCCCCAAGAAAATGCCTGTTTAAGCTTATCTGTCTCGTCGGTACGATCAGGCCATAGTGTACAGCCATCACTGGAGAAGGCTAAAGCGGGAGGGTCTTTTTCGATTTTCTGCCATAAATCATCTAACTGATAAAATTTACAAATCTGTTTAATTTTTTCTAGCGAGACTTCTTCGTCGATGGCAGGGAGCTTTATGTTTTTTTCTTAGGCAAGTAGTGCATCCAATCGTGATTATTATCGCCAATCGTGAAGAAATAGGGGCTAAGCAGTGAGTTTTGGTATTACTAGTACTTTCACTCAAAGTTGAGCAAAGTTTCCTAGAGGGTTTAATTACAAACGAATAGCAATGAAACATTAAAATTATTCAGCCAATAACTCCCGTACCGCTTCAAGCACTTTATCAGGCGCTGTACCATGCGCGAGTGAATGCCTTAGTTTACCTTTTTTATCAATAACATAAGTATAAGATGAGTGATCAACAAGGTAGCCCGCAGCGGAGTTGCTTTCTACTTTTTGATAGGCGGCACCATACTGTTGAGCTATACGATCAATCACCACTTTCTCTGCTGTGCCACCTATCATATTGGCATGAAAATATTTTGTATATTGATCCAAACGTGTCAGATTATCTCGATCAGGGTCAACACTAATAAAAATAGATTGTAATTCGGATAACTCCTGTTCCGTCATTTGATTAAGCGCTTGTGTCAAAATAGCTAATGAAGTTGGGCATACATCAGGGCAAAGCGTATAGCCAAAATAGAGGACAACCACTTTTCCGCGTAAGTCGTTTAAGGATAACTCCTTATCTTTTGTTTCAATCGTAAAGTCACCGCCTTTTGGTTCGGCGACAAGATTAAACGGTTGATGGTTTAGCGATTGGTTATCGGCAGGATTCCAAAAGAGGAACGCCCAGAGCAGTAAAATGGCTAATAATGCAATCAATAAAAGCGGTCGTTGTTTTTTTATATGCATGATCTTTAAAACTCCAGAAAAAACAACATGACGATCAATGATGCATTAGTTTATGTAGCATGAGCACCTTTTTATATTGCTCATCATCCAGTATCCGCTTCATATTGTCACGACAAAGGGCTTTACCACGAATAATTTTGACACGGTTTTGCATAAGTCTATCCGCTAACTGATCAATTTTAGAGACAGGTTCATTATTCAATGCCGCCTCAAGCAGTTCTGCTTCTAACGTTACCACCGTTTTTGACACCTTCTTAAAAATGGGTTTGTTCGCCTCACGCCATTTTTTTAATTCTGCTGATTGCTTTTCAGTTAGGTTTAATTGATCGCCCATTTTAACGACAACCTGCATCAGGTTTGGTAGAGGATTTGTATGTTTAATCCTCGCTATTTTAGCCTTTTCTTTGTCCGTACTAGGCTTAGGCATCCTCTT
>JAGLDQ010000075.1 GCA_023145535.1 Cocleimonas sp.
CAGAAGTTATTAGCCGCTGTGCCGCGTTTGGTTCTGTGATTTATTCGTCTTTCTTTCATTAATGCTTCGGATGATTTTTGTAAACCATTGTTTTCTTCTTCGTAAAATTTAAATTATTTAAATATCAATAAATTAGAAACTTAGAATACCGTATTTTTAAAAACTGTCCGAAGTGTTGTTTCATCTTAAAGAGAGACTTCAATGTAACCCATTGAATGTGCATATTTTAGTAAGTGCGTGACTTCCGTTAGTGCCAAGTGAAATAATGAGATGATTAAGGATTATTTAGCACATCACTTTGAACCTAAAAAAGAGGATGGTTTTGACAGAGAACCAAACTAACAGATGCATCGTTTAGTCGATGCGTCTCCGTGGCTTTCAGCCCGTAACATTAAACCACCAGCTTTAGCTGGTGGTTGTTTAGTCGTATAAAATGTAGAGAGTGAAGTCGTTGTTATTTTATATTTTATTCATTTGCAACCAGTACTCCAGTAACGCTAATTGCCACAGCTTGCTGCCTTGAATACGGGTCAAATAGTCTTCGGGCTTTTGTAATAACTTATCCACATAAGCCCGTTGATAAAGACCTCGCTCTCGACACGCTTGTGAGTTGACAATATCACGCATAAAGTCTAAAAATTCTCCACGCACAAATTTTAAGGCAGGCACAGGAAAATAGCCTTTTTTACGATCTATTACACTATCAGGAATCAATCCACGTGCAATTTGTTTTAGTACATATTTGCCATTATCACGCAGCTTCATTTCAGGAGGCATCTTCGCCGCCAGCTCGACAAGCTCATGATCCAAAAAGGGAACTCGTGCTTCTAATCCCCATGCCATCGTCATATTGTCCACTCGCTTTACAGGATCATCCACAATAAGCATGGTTGTATCGGCACGTAACACTTGATCAATAAAGCAATCGGCTTGCGGTGCCTCTAACAAGGCTTTCATTGTCTCTGCACTGTAATCCCGATCAATATAATCTGGCATGAGCATTTCTGCCATTTCATCATGGTCACGATCAAAATAGAATCGGCGGAAACGTTCTAACGCCGTGCCTTGCGCCTCGCGCATTTTGGAATACCAGAAATAACCGCCAAACACTTCATCGGCACCTTGCCCTGATTGGACGACTTTTACCTTTTGGGCAACTTGCTCTGACAGGAGATAAAAGCCAATCGCATCTTGTCCAAACATGGGTTCCGACATATTAGCAACGGCTTCGGGTAGACGGTTTAAGGTGTCTTCATTAGGGATATGAACTTTGGTGTGATTGGTGTTAAAACGTGCAACCACCGCATCAGAAAATTCATATTCATTGCCTTTTTCTTCGGGTTGATCGTCAAACCCAATCGTAAAGGTGCGAATATCTTCAATACCAATTTCATCCAGAAGACCGACCAACAAGCTGGAGTCTAAACCGCCTGAAAGCAATACACCGACGGGCACATCAGATACGGCATTACGACGGCGCACGGCGGTTTTTAACGATTCATGTATCGCTTCTGTCCATTCACCATCGGATAATTCTTTTTCAGGACGGGTCGCATCCAGTGTCCAGTAGCGTTCTAATTTTTGCTCACCATTGTCTTTAATCATTAGGCTATGCGCGGGTTCTAATTTACGAATCCCTTGTAAAATAGTACGCGGGGCAGGAGTCACCGCATGTAATGTAAATTGATGATGTAGCGCAATAGGATCAATGGTTGTATCAATATCGCCACCCGCTAATAGCGCTTGCACCGTAGAGGCAAAACGAAAGCCCTGTTTGGATTGTGAATAATAAAGTGGCTTAATTCCCATGCGATCACGGGCTAAAAATAATGTTTTCTGCTTAAGATCCCAAACGGCAATCGCAAACATACCCAGAAAATGCTTCACACAATCACGTCCCCACTCCGCATAGGCTTTTAAAATAACCTCTGTATCCCCTGTGGAAAAAAAGGTATGCCCTTTTGCTTGTAAGGTTTTGCGTAACTCAGGATGATTATAAATCGTACCATTAAACACCAATGCTAGACTAAGTTGCGGGTCAATCATCGGTTGATTGCCTTTTTCAGATAAGTCTAGAATGGATAAGCGACGATGCCCAAAGGCTAACGCACCATCTGAAAATGTTCCTGCATGATCAGGGCCGCGTTTTTCTAATTTTTCCATCATCGCCTGAAGGTCATTTAGCTCCGGCAAACTGCCATCAAGACGATACTCTCCGCAAATTCCGCACATGTTTTTTACCTTTTATTGTGATCCTGTTGGTTAACGATTTATTATACTGAAATTTAAACTAACTGACGAACTTCGACAGGGACAGATTATTTTACACCTATCTTATCATTTCATTGTGCCTGCGATTATCGCAGGGCTATTTTTCCGCTCAGATTGGAAGCTTGTTTATCTGCTGCTAATCGCCACGATGCTGGTTGATTTAGACCATTTACTGGCAACGCCTATTTATGATCCAACCCGCTGTAGTATTGGTTTTCATCCTTTACATAACTTTATCGCTATTTCGATGTATGTTTTTCTTTGTTTTCTCCCTAAGTTCCGCTACTTACGCATTATTGGGATGGGCTTAATCATCCATATGCTGCTCGATTCATTAGACTGCCAAGTAACCAATGGCGTTTGGTATTATCTCGATTCTACAAGTTTCACGCATGATAATAGCTAAACTAAACCTTCTATTTACACTTAATAAGGTCTCTCTATTCTCTTTGGGATAGATTAGATTTATTTATGTACTTTTTGTGGGTGAATTAAGGATTACGTCTTGACCTAGCTCACAACATAAGCGAGGATACTCGCCATTTAAGCAATCGCTTATATGCTCTAGCATAGGGTTAAGTTCCAAGTTTTGCACCGAAAGTACAATTGTGAATAAAAATAAAAAGCGATTGTCTTTTTGTATTATTTTAATTGTAGATAAACCATAACGTGATGAACTATCTACAATTTGTTTCAATTTTTTGTTAATTTTTCGGGAGTGAGTCTTAAATGGCAAATTCAAAAGTAGACAAGGGTCGTAGACGCTTTCTTGTTGCAGCAACCTCAGTGGTTGGGGCGATAGGAACAGCAGCAATGGCGACTCCATTTGTTATGTCGTTGACCCCAAGTGCGCGAGCCTTGGCCGCAGGTGCACCTGTGGAAGTCAATATTTCTAAGATTGAGGCAGGTCAGCAAATTCGCGTTATCTGGCGTGGTAAACCCGTTTGGGTTGTCAATCGCACCCCTGAGATGATTGCAAAACTTCCGAGTGTTGACCCTATATTGACCGACCCTGATTCAGAGGTTGAATCACAGCAGCCCGCTTATGCACAAAATATTTACCGTTCTATTAAGGAACAATACTTAGTACTCATTGGTATTTGTACTCATTTGGGTTGTTCTCCCACGTATCGTCCTGAATTAGCCCCAGCTGACTTAGGTGCAAGCTGGCCAGGAGGCTGGTATTGTCCTTGTCATGGTTCACGCTTTGATATGGCGGGCCGTGTTATGAAAGGGTCTCCCGCAGGGACTAATCTAGAAGTACCCCCGTACTACTATCAAAGCGATGCCACTATTTTAGTCGGCCAAAGCAAGGGAGCGGCATAATGAGCTTAATCAATTGGATTGATGATCGTTTCCCTTTAACTAAGGTATGGAACGAACATCTAGCGCAATACTATGCGCCTAAAAACTTTAATGCGTGGTACTTTTTTGGCTCGTTAGCCATGTTAGTACTCGTTATACAGATCGTGACCGGTATTTTGCTCACCATGCATTATAAGCCTGACACCATGATGGCATTTACCTCAGTTGAACATATCATGCGGGATGTACCCGGTGGCTGGTTCATACGCTATATGCATTCCACAGGGGCATCGTTATTCTTTGTCGTGGTTTATTTGCATATGTTCCGTGGCTTAATTTATGGCTCCTTTAAAGGGCCTCGTGAATTAGTCTGGCTGATTGGTATGGCAATTTACCTCGCCTTGATGGCTGAAGCATTCATGGGATACTTACTTCCTTGGGGGCAAATGTCATTCTGGGGCGCGCAGGTTATTATCAACTTGTTTAATACCATTCCTTATATTGGTGATGTCGTTTCAACCACCATTCGTGGTGACTTTGTTATCTCCGATCCGACGCTAAACCGTTTCTTTGCTTTCCATGTTATTGCCGTTCCTTTGATTTTGGTTGGTCTGGTTTTTGTTCATATCGTGGCTTTGCACGTGGTGGGTTCAAATAATCCAGACGGCGTTGAGATCAAAAAGAATAAAGATAAAAATGGTATTCCTTTAGATGGTATTCCATTCCACCCTTACTACAGTGTTAAAGATATTGCGGGTATCGTGGTCTTCTTAATGGTGTTCTTTGCGATTTTATTCTTTATCCCAGAAGGCGGTGGTTACCTCCTTGAGCATGCTAACTTTGAGCCGGCTAATCCATTAAAAACACCTGAACATATTGCACCCGTTTGGTATTTCACCCCATTTTACACTGTACTACGTGCCGTTCCTGATCCTTGGTATGGAACGTTAGCAATGTTTGCAGCGATTGCCGTGTTGTTTATCCTCCCTTGGTTGGATAAAAACCCTATTAAATCTATTCGCTATAGAAATACAGCGCATAAAATCAATATCGTTTGGTTTGCACTGTTCTTCTTGATCTTAGGTTATTTAGGCGTGATGCCCGTCACTGATTTCTTCCGTGAGTTAGGCACAAGAGCAACACAAATATACTTCTTATTCTTCTTAGTGACGATGGCACATAGTTATCCTAAAAAGAGAGCCATGTATTTAATTTGGTTTATCGCATTAGGCGCGTTAGTGCTATTCACCGACTGGTTGCGTTGGAGCGATAGCTTCACTGGCCCGCAACGTCACTATTTCTGGATGATGATGGCATTACCAGCAACGTATTTAGCCTCTACTTTGTTATTACCTCTATTCGTCAGTCGTTGTAATGCAGAGAAAGAAGTTCCAGAGAGGGTAACAGGATGAAGATTAATACAATGAAGCAAACACTGATTAAAACGCTTTCAGCGGGAATGATGGCGGCCTTTATTGCCTCTCCTGTTGCTAACGCTGGTGGCGGTGTTCATTTAGAACCCGCTGATGTCGATGTTCACGATAAGACAAGCCTGTTACGGGGTGCAAAATACTTCGCTAACTATTGTCAGGGATGTCACTCTTTAAAATTTAGTCGTTATAACCGCGTTGCTGCTGATACTGGCGTTACGGATGAGCAGATCCAAGATATTATTTTTACGCGTGATGCCGACGATAAACCAACGAAAGCGGGTGCTTTAATGACAAGCGCTATTCCGCCTAAAGATGCGGCACAATGGTTTGGTACCGCCCCTCCTGATTTGTCGTTGATTGGTCGTTCGCGTGGTGCTGATTGGATCTACAATTATCTAAAAGGTTTCCATACGGATAATTCACGTCCCTTTGGTGTCAACAATACAATCTTTGATAGTGTTGGCATGCCCAATATATTGGTTCATCTACAAGGCACGCAAGATCCTGTTTTCCGCTATGACCTCATGCATAATGGACATGCAGAAGCATCATTTACCTCTGAAGAAGCCGCGAACAAGGCGTTAAAAGAAAAGCTGACTTACAATGTCGTTAAGCTGGGTCTGATGGGTGAAACAATCGTTGAGAAATATCCAACCGAAACGGAAGCGGCTGACTTTGTTGCTTCAAAGACAAGCTACAAGGTCTTGCTCAATAAGTTGGAAGTTGCTTCTTTTACAACGAAAGCAGAAGGTGAAAGCTATGTTAAAGCAACACCTGTTGAGGGAGGGAAATATAAAATCACGCCTAAAAGTGCATACTCTGTTGTTAAATCTCATAAAATAATGAAGGTTGTTGATCACTTAGAGTTAGTAACACCTGGCACGCAATCACCCGCTGAGTTTGATCGCACTGTTCTTGATCTCACCAATTACCTCGCCTATGTTAGTGAGCCAGCACAGTTGCATCGTAAAACTTATGGCATTTTCACGATGATATTCTTGCTCATATTCTTCGTCTTTGCTTACATGTTGAAGAAAGAATATTGGAAAGATATTCACTAAAACGAAACACTACCTTAGCCAGATTGACAGTTTGAACTGGTTGGTGTAGTAGTGTAGTATCCACAAGCTATTCGTCCATCAGACGGATGGCTTTTTTTTTTGGGAGATTATAAATGAGTTCAGTTGCAAATCGTCGTTCTGTTATGACGCTATTTACGTTACCAGACTGCATTGATTGCCATCGTGTACGCATCGTATTGGCTGAGAAAGATATTGCTGTCGATATTATCGAAATAAGTCCAGAGGATATGCCCGATGATCTCGCACAATTAAATCCTTATAATACCGCTCCCACCCTAATAGACCGTGACCTTGTTCTTTATGATGCACGCGTTATTATGGAATATTTAGATGAGCGTTTCCCACATCCACCGTTAATGCCCGTTGACCCTGTCAACCGCGCACATTCTCGTCTCGCCTTATTTCGTGTTGAGAGAGACTGGTATACATTAGCTAAAGATTTAGAATGCGGTGAAGCAACACGCATCGACAATGCGCGCAAAGAATTACGTGATAGCGTTATTTCTGCAGCTGAAGTCTTTGAAATAAAACCTTATTTTTTAAGCAATGATTTTACGCTAGTCGATTGCACCATTGCGCCTATTCTCTGGCGTTTACCCCGTTACCGAATTGATTTGCCGGCCTCAGATGCCAAGCCAGTAATGGATTATATGGATCGAGTCTTCTCTAGAGACATGTTCCAAAATGCATTATCAGATGCCGAGAAAGCAATAAGACCATGATGACATCAAACCGTCCCTATTTGGTTAAAGCCATCTATGAATGGATTATGGATAACAATGTCACACCGCATGTGGTTATCAATGCGATGGATGAAACAGTGTCTGTACCACAGCAATATGTGGATGATGGACAGATTATTCTCAATGTCAATCCATCCGCCGTGCAAGATCTAGTGATCGATGATGAATGTATTATGTTTAACGCACGTTTTGGTGGCAAGCCCTATAATATTTATGCACCCATGCATACCGTTATGGCAATCTATGCGGCTGAAAATGGTCAGGGAATGATGTTTAACGAAGAACAAAATAGCGGGCCTCCACCAACCAGCAATAATGACAGTGATAAGAGTGATGGTGGAGATTCTTCGGGCGGTAATAATCGACCTCCACGCAAGAAGCCTACGTTACGCGTTGTCAAATAAACGGGCGCGTCATGAAAATATCAATGATTGCGGCAATGGCGCAACAACGCGTTATTGGCAGAGATCAAACAATGCCGTGGCATTTACCAGCTGATTTAGCCTTTTTTAAGAAAACCACGATGGGCAACCCGATCCTAATGGGACGGAAAACCTATGAGTCCATTGGTAGACCCTTACCAGGGCGTTTAAATTTGGTCGTTACACGCAACCCTAAGCTAGAAATAGCAGGCTGTGAGGTTGTCACCTCGCTTGATCAAGCGTTAGAGATTGCCAATAAAAAAGCCAGTCGCAGTGATGAGATATTCATCATTGGAGGCGGGCAGCTTTATGCCAGCTTTCTGCCACAAGCAGATCGCCTCTATTTGACATTGATTGATGCTGAACTTAAAGGTGATACCTATTTTCCAGACTATACACAATACCAATGGCAACAAGTGGAGTGTATCGATCATCCAGCCAATGATAAAAACATTTATCCCTATTCTTTTATGACACTAGACAGGGTCAACAAATAATCTGAGACAATCCGTCGTGACATCAATAAAAAAAACACACTCACACTCTCACGCTCACCACTCCTCCGAAAAAGGCAAACTGTCGCAAACACACTTTCCATGCGAACAATGTGGTGCCGATCTTATTTATTCTCCTGACGAAGAACAGCTTGTTTGCGACTATTGCGGCTTTCAAAATAGTATCCCCGTTAGTTACCAGAAAATAAAAGAATACGACTTTAATACCGCACTCAATGAATTAGAGCGCTTAAAACATGGCGGTGATAACGCCGCTGTCAGTATTATTCAATGCCCCTCCTGTGCTGCCGAGTTTTCTCTGGAAGAAGAATTTTCAGCCGATTGCCCATTTTGTGGCACACCTGTCGTCACCAGTACAGACCATGCACGTTTTATCCAACCTGAATCATTATTACCCTTTAAAATAACCGATGAGCGCGCAATAGCCGCTTTTGATCAATGGGTAGGCAGTCTTTGGTTTGCCCCTTCTGAACTGAAAAAAATATCCCGACGAGACGAGAAGCTAACGGGTGTTTACTTGCCCTATTGGACCTACGATAGTAATACTGAAAATGGCTATCGTGGACAACGTGGCACGGTTTATTACGAACGCCAAGTTTACTATGCCTTTATCGATGGTCGCCGAGTACGTCGGGTACGCTCTGTTCCCCGCGTGCGCTGGCGAGCTGTTTCAGGTCATGTTTCTTTGCATTTTGATGATATTCTTATCGGTGCAAGTAAAACACTGCCGCGTACTATTATTGACCATTTAGAGCCGTGGGATCTGCATAACCTTGTGCCTTACTCCGAAGCTTACCTTAGCGGTTTTCATAGTGAACTCTATCAAGTCACCGTTGATAAGGGGTTTATGCAAGCTAAAAACATTATGAATCGCCATATTGATCATGCGGTGCGACGCGATATCGGTGGCGATCAACAACGGGTAGCGCATGTCAATACGCAACACTACCAAACGACCTTCAAGCACCTACTACTTCCCATCTGGTCAGCGGCCTTTAAATACCGTGGTAAAACCTATCGCTATGTCATTAATGGACGCAATGGAAAAATTCATGGCGAGCGCCCTTACAGCACGGTGAAAATCCTATTTGCAGTCATCGCCTTTGTTATTATTGTTGGAGCAGGCTTGTACTTTATGGAAAAATCAGGTGCGTTTAAACAGATGAATATGCAATATAATTCCAGCCCCTATTCAAATGATCTTTACTATTGAGCTTTAATGAGCAGCATTGATGCTCATTATCATTCAGACAGGCGTTTACGGTTGATCTTATTAGTACAGTCAATAAGCAACCGCGATAAGTGATTGAATTACCGTCCTGCAAAGCTTAAAGTATCCCACTATTCTTCAACTAATACCTTCACCTTATGACAAATGAATACAATGCAGCCGCCATTGAAGTCCTTTCAGGGCTTGATCCCGTGCGTAAACGTCCAGGGATGTATACTGATACCACACGCCCTAATCACTTAGCCCAAGAGGTTATTGATAACAGTATTGACGAGGCGATGGCAGGATTTGCTGATCGCGTGAGTGTGGTTTTATATGCGGATGGCTCATTATCGGTGACAGATAATGGGCGGGGTATGCCCGTTGATCTTCATCCAGAGAAGCAGTTACCAGGTGTTGAAGTGATTATGTGTACCTTACATGCTGGCGGTAAATTTTCGAATAAAAACTATCAGTTCTCTGGTGGCTTGCATGGTGTTGGTATCTCCGTGGT
>JAGLDQ010000076.1 GCA_023145535.1 Cocleimonas sp.
AAGGCGGTGTTATGCGCTGGGTTACACATTACATTTACTGAAGAAGCAAAAAATGAAACCACCGAATGGTTTTATGAGGATGGTCTTAATGACTATCTGATGGATAGTGTTAAAGCATTTGAAACGCTGCCTGAAAATGCTTTTTTAGGCAAGGTTAATAATGAAGGCGAAAGGGTTGATTGGGCTTTTTTATGGCTGCCTGAAGGCGGTGATCTCATACAAGAAAGCTATGTCAACCTTATCCCTACCACGCAAGGCGGTACGCATGTTAATGGCTTGCGTACCGGAATCACGGATGCATTGCGTGAGTTCTGTGAGTTTAGAAATTTATTGCCACGCGGTCTTAAATTAACCCCTGATGATATCTGGGATAAACTCGCGTTTGTGTTATCCATAAAAATACAAGATCCACAGTTCGCAGGTCAAACAAAAGAGCGTTTATCTTCTCGCACCGCCGCAAAACTAGTGACGAATGCCGTTAAAGATGCCTTTAGCCTCTACTTAAATCATCATGCGGAAACGGGTGATTTAATCGCAGAGCATGTGATTAATAATGCACAAAAACGCCAGCGCGCTAGTAAAAAAGTAGTGCGTAAGAAAATATCCAGCGGCCCTGCCTTACCAGGAAAATTATCAGATTGCTCCTCACAAGATTTATCACAAACAGAATTATTTTTAGTGGAAGGCGATTCGGCAGGAGGGTCTGCAAAGCAGGCACGGAGTCGTGAATTTCAAGCCATTATGCCTTTACGTGGTAAAATCCTAAACACATGGGAAGTCCATTCAGATCAAGTGCTTGCTTCGCAGGAAATTCATGATATTTCGGTCGCGCTTGGCATTGAACCCGCCTCTGATGATCTCAGTAGCTTGCGTTATGGCAAGGTTTGTATACTCGCTGATGCAGATTCTGACGGCGCACATATTGCCACCTTGCTGTGCGCCCTCTTTGTTAAACACTTTAAAGCGTTAGTGGTCGCGGGGCATGTTTATATTGCGATGCCGCCCTTATATCGGGTTGATATTGGTAAAAAAATTGAATATGCGCTGGATGAATCGGAGCGTCAGGCTATTTTAGATCGTATTGAAAAAGAGAAGTTAAAAGGCAAGATAACCATTACGCGTTTTAAGGGGTTAGGTGAAATGAACCCATTACAACTGCGTGAGACGACGATGAACCCAGATACACGTCGATTAGTGCAATTGACGTTAAATGATCCCGAAAAAACGGACAGCATAATGAATATGCTACTATCACGTAAACGCGCACAAGATCGTAAAGCTTGGCTAGAAGACAAGGGTAATCTTGCCATGCTGTAGAAATAAAAAACAAACAGGCAATCGTATCGAACTAAAGATGAGGTTCAAAGACAAATGATTAGGATCAAATGTGATTGATTGTTTTCTGCTATAACTTTCCAATAATCTGGTACTAAAACTCAGTATAAAGATAATAGATTGACAAAATAGTAAGAAAAAACAACCAAACAGACGATATTTTCCGATGAAAACAACGAATCAGGATGTACAAACAATCCAGCCTATTGCTAAACTAGACTGATTGTACAGCGAATGATAAGTTAGCTGCACTAACAAGGATGAAAAGCAAACAACGTAATCTTTTGACGCGGTGTTTTTTCCTAAGTTGATATTCACCTTAGAATTGATAAACTCTAACCGCACAACCATCACCAAAGAAAAAAGGAATACTTATGCGCGCAACGAAATACGCAACATGGATGATAAGTAAAGCTCTAATCTTTCTCACCATTATTGGTCTCACTAGCACGGTACAAGCCAATCCAGGAAATCGCCTTGGCATCAATGTAAGTCCCTTACACAAACTCACCTCCTCCGTCCCCTTTATTGATATTTTTAAAGTATCACGTGGTTGGATCACTTCTTGTGAGTTTAACTGGCAAAAAAACCATGCCATTGATCCAGGTTGTACTAAGCGCACCGCATTTAATACCAATGAATCGCACTTAGTCTCATTGGATCGCAATGGTTGGGTTAAGCGTCTTCCCAGTCGTGGTGAATCGCCCACTTTTACGACAGTGAATAGTATTTGGGATATGCCATCACATTTTCCACTGGGTGACTATTTTGTACTCTACGAAGGCGATGGTGATATTTCAGTTCATGGTGATATTGATGTCAAACAACAACGCCCTGGCCGCATTGATTTTAAACTCAAATCTGCCAAAGGTCTGCGTATCCATCTAAAATCCATTAATCCTCGTAACTATATTCGTAACATTAAGGTTATTCCTAAGAAATACGAAAGCATTTATCGTACACAGCAATTTAATCCTGAATATCTCCGTACCATTCGCCCCTTTAACGCTTTGCGCTTTATGCCTTGGCAAAATACCAAAGACACACAACTAAGAAATTGGAATGGACGCACAACCCCAGCGCATGCACATTATTACAATAATGCAGGCGTACCCGTAGAGACAATGATTGACCTTGTTAATACCATTAACGCTGATCCATGGTTTTCTATGCCACATTTAGCCAGCAATGGTTTTATTACTAATTTTGCGCGCACCGTTAAGCAGCGCTTAAAGCCAGGGCGCAAGGTGTATGTCGAACATTCCAATGAAGTCTGGAATATGATGTACCCTGCAACCCATCATGCGGCGAGAGAAGGGCTTAAATTATGGCCTAGAGCCTATCCAAAGCTCAATATGAATAGCCGTAAAATGAAGCTGGCGCTCAACTATTTAGGGAAGCGAACGAAAGAGATCTGTGGCATATGGAAGCGGACATTTGGCGGCCGTCGTAACGATGTGGTTTGTGTGCTGTCATCCTATGCGGGTGGCCCAACACTTGGTGAAGAAGCATTAAGTTGTCCATTGGTTGGTGGTCAACCTTGCTCTAAGTCCATTGATGCTTATGCCGTTGGCCCTTATTTTGGTGATTATATTGCACGTATTGAAAACCGCAATTTACTACGTGGTTGGTCACGCCAAGGGGGGCGTGGTATGAATAACTTATTTACCGAGCTACTACGCGGTGGATTAGTGAGAGACCAATATCCAGGTGGTGCAATGGAGCGCCTCACCGAAGTACGTATCAAGCCAAATGTTAAGCTTGCACGTAAGCATGGCCTAAAGTTATTGGCCTATGAAGGGGGGCAACATTTATTACGTGTTGACCGTCCTCATGTCATTCATGATGAGAAAATCTTTGAGTTCTTCGCGAAAGCTAATAAGCATCCCCGTATGGCGCAAGCTTATAGCCGATATTTAAACACGTGGAGAAACCAAGGAGGTGGACTGCTCATGCACTTTAATGGTATTGCAACAATTAATAATCACAGCTATTTTGGTATGCTTGATAATGTTGAACAGCACTCATCACCCAAATATAATGCGTTGATTGGCTTTTTGCGGGGTCGTTAGAAAAGAGCAAATACAATCGCTTTAATTTAAGCCACGAAATTCACTTCCTGCGCGAAATAAAAAATATTTTTTTGTGTAGGGAGTGAGTTTCGTGGTTTTTTGTTTCTAAGTCTTATGAAAAATAATGATATTAACATCAACCCTATTGGTGTCTTTGACTCTGGAGTGGGGGGGTTATCTGTTCTGCATGAAATTCATAAACTCCTTCCTCATGAAGAGCTTATCTATATCGCAGACTCCCAACATGCGCCTTATGGAGACCGAAGCATTCAGCATGTACAATCCCGATCACAGAAAATCGCAGACTTTCTACTGACTAAAAATATTAAAGCACTCGTTGTTGCCTGCAATACCGCAACGGCTGAAGCGGTAGATTTGCTGAGAGAACAGCTTTCTATTCCCGTCATTGGTCTAGAACCCGCCATTAAACCAGGGGTTAAAATCAGTAAAACAGGCGTTATTGGTGTCTTAGCAACACAGCGCACGATTCAGAGTGAACGCCTCTATTCGTTAACGATTAAGCATGCTCCGCATACCAAAGTAATCGCCCAAGCTTGCCCTGGATTAGTAGAAAAAGTCGAAGCGAACCATTTAGACCGCTACGATACACGCTTGCTCATCAAAAAATACACCGCTCCATTATTAGAACAAAATGCGGATGCCATCATCCTTGGATGCACTCACTATCCTTTTTTAAGTAAAACCATTCGCATGATCGTCGGTAAAGAAATACAACTAATCGAAACAGGTAAACCGGTCGCACGACAGTTACAGCGTATCTTGCGGCAACAACACCTCTTTAATAGCCGCAATCATAGAGGGATGATTCAATTTTATAACAGTAGCGATCTCAACCAACATAAAAATACAATGCAGCAACTATGGCTAAAAAAAATTAAGGTCTTCTCTCTGTCAATATAGCCCTTCATGGATAACAATTTGATAAAAGGGAGCAAAAACAACCAAGCTAAGCATAATGCTCTATAATCTATTGGCACATTATTTTATAATTTAACGCATACTATAAAAAACTGATTTAATCTATGTACACACAATGCACACATTGCGGCGCTGTTTTCCGCGTAAAAATGAAAGAGTTAACCGTTGCTCAAGGGAAATTACGTTGTGGCGAATGTGATGGCGTGTTTGTCGCAACGGAGACCCTTACAACCACGTTACCAAGGAAGGAAACACTCACTCAGGAAGAAAGAGAAAGGGAAGAAGATGGCATCATTGATCCCGATGTATTGACACCAAAATACAAACGATCAACCGCAAAATATACGTTTAGCACTGTACAAGTTTTAACGGTACTTGCTTTAGCATCCATTTTAATAGCTCAATTTTTATACTCCAATAAAAACTGGCTGACAGGTGAATTAACACGTAATCCAAAACAAGTAAAAATGATCAGTAGAAATATTATTAGCCATCCCAATGATAATGGCGTATTACTTATTTCGGCCTCCATCGAAAATAAGGCTAAACATGCACAACCTTACCCCTATGTTGAAGTGACCTTTTTAGATAATAAAGAAAATACCATTGCATTAAGACGTTTCAAACCAGCTGAATACCTTCAGCATTACGCTGAAAATGATATTTTTCCTCCTAATAAAGAAACATCACTCCAGCTAAAGATTGCTGACCCAGGTAAAAAGGCTACTCGTTTTAATTTTAAGTTTATGTGATAGCGGATTATCCATAAGGCAATGATTCATCTCCATCGATTGGTTTTTTTTAAATTTTTCTTCATGGAGGACTAGAAAATTTCACCTCCATTATTGTTGTACTTTATGATAAATCCACTTTATATTGGCCCCCATAAACTCAAGAGCAATTTATTACTGGCTCCAATGGCGGGCATTACTGATCGTCCTTATCGGGATATATGCCGCTCTTTTGGAGCAGGGTTAACAACAGCTGAAATGATTAGCTCAGATGTTAGTTTATGGGGAACTCAAAAATCATCCTCACGCTTAATATCAAAGGATGAAACAGAGCCGCGCTGCGCCCAAATTGTTGGTATAGACCCTAACAGTATGGCAGAGGCTGCCAAACGTTGTGCCGATCAGGGAATACAGATTATTGATATTAATCTAGGCTGTCCTGCAAAAAAAGTGTGTAATAAGGCCGCTGGATCTGCTTTGTTACAATACCCAGATCAAGTAGAGGCTATTTTAACCAAGGTTGTATCCGCCGTTGATATACCCGTAATGGTTAAAATACGAACAGGTTGGTCTAATAAAAACAAAAATGCGGTACAAATTGCCACGATTGCTGAACAATCTGGGGTCAGCGCCCTCTCTATTCATGGTCGTACAAGAGAAGAAGGTTTTTCTGGACATGCTGAATACGAAACAATTCGTTTGGTAAAACAACAAATATCAATCCCTGTTTTTGCAAATGGTGATATTAAAACCATCCATGATGCAGAGCATATTCTGAACTATACTAAAGCTGATGGTTTGCTACTAGGTAGAATTACGCGAGGAAAACCTTGGATTTTTTCAGAAATAAATCATTATTTAACGACAAAAACAGTCAAAAAACCTTTATCAAGCAGCAAACAAATTCAAACGGCTTTGAGCCACATTTATACCATTCATCGCCATTATAATTCAGCTCTTCGCGTGCGGATGGCGAACAAGCATATAGCTTGCTATTTAAACATTATGAGTACGCAACATACTATTAGTAAAGATATTTTAACCAATATCTTTACGGCTAAAAATTCTTCTCAGCAACTAGAAAAATTCTCTAACGCGCTAGAAGCATTAACCGATTCTCCCAAAACCCGCGACTCAGTAACAAAGGTAGTAAAATTATGAATACCCCCGTTAAACCTTTTACAGAAGGATCGCTTTCAGATACGACAGAGGATGCAGTAGAGGATTATCTAACATTACTTGGAGAACAAGATTCTATGAATCTTTATCGCCAAGTTATTGACGAAGTCGAGCTACCTCTTTTAAAAGCTATTATGAAACATACACGTGGCAACCAGTCTCGTGCTGCTAATTGTCTAGGCGTTAATAGAGCAACATTACGTTCAAAATTGAAGCGTCATGGGTTACTATAGATGAATGAATTCATCCACTAGACAACCACCCGTTGCTGGGCTTTCTGCTCAGCAACAAATAGTGCAAATGCACGCCAGTCTTATTGTATTGGTCGTGCAAGTAGCGCAAAACCCCGCCAACAAACAACAGCTTGATGAAGTGCTTAAAGTAAGCGCTGATAATGGTTGGACTGATTTAGTTCGCATGATTAATAAAATTGTCGCGGGCGATCGCTCTGCTAGCTTACAACAAAACTTAGATGAAGAAGACGCGGTGATTATCGGCGCTATTCTAAGTGGCATTCAAAATCCCGCAACACTCCCCGACCCTAATGCTGAATCTGGTGATTCCACAATGGCCGCTCCTGGCATTGCTCATATGATTATTCAAGCCAATACCGGCAATACCCAAGCGCTTACCATGTTATCCCTAATGGCTGAACAGATGAGTGCGGCTGGCGGCGATATGCGAAATCTTGGGGGTATTATGAAAAAAATGCTGGATGGCGAGCGAGATCCCGATATTCTTTGTAGGGGAATGGGCGCTTCTGGAATTAGTTTAGTGCAGTCTATATTGGATGAACTGACTAAGTTGCAAGTGCATTAACAACACGATAACCAATAATCAACCTCGGAACACACCGAAAATAGCCTTGCTTCTCTAGTCGTGCATAGGAACTGGGCTAAGTTTTTTCCGTGTATTTTGCTAATTTTAGTCTTTAATCAAAATTAGCACCACCTGTGCTGAAATACCTTCCTCTCTGCCTTCAAACCCTAGTCGTTCCGTTGTCGTCGCTTTTACACTAACCTGACTAAAATCAACCTGCAAATCCTCTGCAATATTGCTTCGCATAGCCTCAATATGTGGCATCATTTTTGGCGCTTGTGCGCTAATAATACAATCTACGTTCTGTACGCGATATTCCTTTTTAATAATCAAAGCAACCACATCTCGTAATAAGCATCGACTGTCTATATTTTCATATTGTGCGGCGGTATCAGGAAAATGCTGACCAATATCACCCAATGCCAATGCGCCTAAAAGTGCATCACATAGGGCATGCAATAAAACATCACCGTCCGAATGTGCTTTAAAGGCTTTACTATGCGGAATGATGACACCGCCAAGGACGATATGATCTCCTTCTATAAATGCATGAACATCAAAACCATTTCCTATACGAATATCATTCATTTTTTAATAAAAACTCTGCGAATGCTAAATCATCGGGGCGGGTAATTTTTATATTACTGCCTAATGCTTCAACTAATAAAGGTGATTTTCCACTATTTTCTAATGCGGATGCCTCATCTGTAATCACTACATTTTTTTCTAGCGCCGCTTGCAATGCATCGGATAATTGTTGAAGGCGAAACATTTGCGGTGTTAATGCATGCCAAAGATTTTCACGATCTTCTGTTAATAAGATCGCGTTATCTACTGTTGAACGTTTCATCGTATCACTGGCTTTTTTTGCTAAAATACCTCCAACAGCATCATTTTCAAGGCAAGCAACAATCAGCTTATCAATATCTGCTTCGAGCAAACAGGGACGTGCGGCATCATGCACCATTACCCACGTATCTGACGCTACTGACAATT
>JAGLDQ010000077.1 GCA_023145535.1 Cocleimonas sp.
CCTTTAGCAACATAATGTGCGATCGGTAAATCAATAGCCAGCTCATGCCAATAAGGATCATCGGAATGCAGTGAAATAACGATACCCGCTATCGCGTTATGCTGCGAAAAGCAAGATAGCGTCTGCTCAATTACAGTTTTGTTCAATAGAGGAAGGTATTGCTTAGGGCGGTCAGCCTGCATTCGTTTACCAACACCTGCGGCTGGAATAACAACCCAAATGGATTGGGCAATCGGCTTATTAGACATCTTATTCGTCACTTATTTTGGTTCA
Organism: Cocleimonas sp.; assembly: GCA_023145535.1. Lineage (GTDB taxonomy): Bacteria > Pseudomonadota > Gammaproteobacteria > Thiotrichales > Thiotrichaceae > JAGLBW01. The sequence goes on from JAGLDQ010000077.1 coordinate 274, forward strand.
GAAAGAACTTGTGAAACATTGGGGTCAGTTTTCTTTTTAGGCTCTGCTTTAAGGATAATTTCAAAAAATGTTTCGCCTTTTTTGATCATACCCAATTCACTGCGGGCGCGTTCTTCCACGGCCGCGTGCCCAACTCGTGCATCTTCAACTTCCGCCCGAATATGACGGTTTTCACTTTCCTGAGCTTCATTCGTTCGTTTTTGCGTTGCAATATCCTGCTTTAACTTCCAGATTTCAGGATAACTTCCATGCCCGATCCACAAACTAGCAAGTAGTAATAAAAGTATAATACTGTGAATAATTAGCAAGAATTTCATGGGGGTAAATGAATTGGTTGGGCATAAAATCCTAGTATAGAACTTTTATCAAGCAAATACTGCTAGCTGCTTAAATATCGGACAGATATTTGAGCAGCTAGGGTCGAACACAGTATTGGCTAAAACCAATTTACATTAAGCCTATCCTAAAAAAGGCCAAAGCTTTTGCTTTCTATAAATGCTTAAACGCACCCAAGCCAGCATAGTTTGCCTTTGCGCCTAGCGCTTCTTCAATACGAATTAATTGATTGTATTTGGCGATACGATCTGAACGTGATAGCGAGCCTGTTTTAATTTGTCCTGCGTTTGTCGCAACCGCTAAATCAGCAATGGTAACATCTTCTGTTTCACCTGAGCGATGCGAGATAACAGCGGTATAATTGGCATCATGCGCCATTTGAATCGCGGCTAACGTCTCCGTTAAAGTGCCAATCTGATTAAATTTAATTAAAATAGAATTAGCTATATTTTTATCAATACCTTCTTTAAATATCTGGGTATTTGTCACAAAAAGATCATCGCCCACGAGCTGCACATTTTTACCTAAGCGTTTCGTTAAAATATCCCAACCCGCCCAATCCGCTTCATCTAAGCCATCTTCAATGGTCAGAATTGGATATTGATCAACCCATGAGGCGAGGTAATCAACCATTCCATCGGCATCAAAAGTTTTCCCTTCTGACGCTAGAATATATTTTCCATCGTGACAATATTCAGAGGCGGCACAATCTAGCCCCAAATAAATATCTTTTCCTGCACTAAAACCTGCATTTTCAATCGCTTCTAAAATAACTTCAATGGCGGCTTCATTCGATGATAAATCTGGTGCAAACCCCCCTTCATCACCCACCGCTGTGTTTAAACCTTGCTTACTTAACACTGATTTCAAGCTATGAAAAACTTCGGTACCGTAGCGAATGGCTTCTGAGATATTGCCAGCGCCTACAGGAAGAATCATAAACTCTTGCATATCAACACTATTATCCGCGTGCTCTCCCCCATTGATAATATTCATCATCGGTACTGGTAGGGTGTAATGATCGCCTGTGTTCAAGTAATCGTATAAAGGTTTACCAGCATCATTGGCCGCTGCATGGGCGGTGGCTAACGAGACCGCTAATAGCGCATTTGCACCTAAACGTGCTTTATTGTGCGTGCCATCCAGATCAATCATTGTCTGGTCAATGGCTTTTTGATCACTTGCATCCATGCCAATCACGGCTTTAGCAATTTCAGTATTTACATTGTTGACTGCTTTTTCTACGCCTTTACCACCAAAACGTGCGGTATCCTCATCACGTAATTCAATTGCTTCACGCGCTCCTGTTGAAGCGCCTGATGGTACAATGGCGCGCCCCATAACGCCATTTTCTAGCGTAACATCTGCTTCTACGGTTGGATTTCCTCTAGAGTCAATGACTTGACGTGCGTGTATACTTTTAATTTCAGACATTTTATCTGTTTTCCCGTTTATCTTAATAAGATTTAAATTTTTATTAATCCGCTACTTATTATGGAAAAAATAAATGCATCTTACAAAGGGCACAAAGAAAAGATAATAAAATTTTTTGCGCTTTTTGTGTCTTTGCGAGTAATTTATTTTTAATGAAATGAATAGCTTACTAGCTACAATACTTTCACCCATTTGTCTTTAAGCTAAAATAGAATTTTTAGCCTCTATAAATCAATGGGTTGTCATTTGACAATTCACGAAAATAAGATGTTTTCATGTTGGCAAAGGGATTGATCTACAATGTGTCTTCCAAATAGGCTTGTGACTTAACCACTTGATCAAGTTCTAACAAGGTTGTTAATAATTCTTCCATACGATCCAATGGCCATGAATTTGGTCCATCGCTTAATGCTTCATCGGGTTTTGGGTGTGACTCCATAAAAAGTCCCGAAATTCCCACCGCCATTGCAGCACGCGCTAACACGGGGACATGCTGACGCTCTCCACCTGAGCAGTTTCCCTGACCCCCCGGTAATTGCACCGAGTGCGTTGCATCAAAAATAACAGGGCAATTACTCTCTCGCATCGTTGCTAAACCGCGCATATCCGACACTAAATTATTATAGCCAAAGGTATAGCCGCGCTCGCAGACCATAATCTGCTCATTGCCTGTTGCTCTGGCTTTATCCACCACATTTTTCATATCCCAAGGCGCTAAAAACTGTCCTTTTTTAATATTCACAGGGATATTTAGCTTGGCTACTTTTTGAATAAAGTTGGTTTGCCGACACAGAAAAGCAGGGGTTTGCACCACATCGACGACATCCGCGACTTCATCAAGCGCTGTGTCTTCATGCACATCGGTTAAAACTGGCACGCCCATCTCGTTTTTTACTTTCTCAAGAATGCGTAAGCCTTCTTCCATTCCTGGCCCTCGAAAACTGGTATGTGATGAGCGATTCGCTTTATCAAACGATGCCTTAAAGATATAAGGGATGGATAATCTATCCGTTATATCTTTTAAGGTCTCAGCAATATCTAATGACATCTTCTCAGATTCAACCACGCA
>JAGLDQ010000078.1 GCA_023145535.1 Cocleimonas sp.
GCACCCTTAGTGGTGATGATGGGACATTACTCTCGTAATCAAAATAACCCACATGCCGCCGCTTATGGCTGTGGTGCGTGTAGTGGTAAATTTAGTGGCCCAAATGCGCGCGCGTTTGCATCAATGGCCAATACGCCTGCCGTGCGTGCCGAACTGGCAACACGTGGCATTCGTATTCCTGATGACACATGGTTTCTTTGTGGAGAACATGATACCTGTAATGAGCGAGTCGTCTGGGATGATACTGATTTAATCCCCGAAGAGCTGACCGCTAACTTCCAAACACTACAAGATGAGATGACGCAGGCAGGGCAACATTCAGCCCATGAACGCTGTCGAAAATTAGCCTCTGCACCCAAAAAACCCACCTTACTCCGTGCCATAAAACATATTGCAGGACGCGGTGTGGACTATTCTCAGGCACGCCCTGAATTGGGTCACGCCACAATTGCGGTTGGTTTTGTTGGGCGACGTTATTTATCCCAAGGCTTATTTATGGATCGGCGCTGTTTTTTGATTTCTTATGATGCCACCGTTGATCCTGAAGGCGCATTTTTAGAACGATTATTACTCAGCGCAGGGCCTGTCGGTGCAGGAATTAGCTTGGAGTATTACTTCTCTGCCGTCAATAATGAAAAATACGGCTGCGGTTCAAAGATTGTCCACAATCTATCGGGATTGTTTGGCGTAATGGAAGGCGCAAGCAGTGATTTACGAACAGGCTTACCCCAGCAAATGATTGAGATCCATGAACCGATGCGCTTGCAACTCGTCGTTGAAGCAACGACAGAAACGTTGACTGAAATTTATATGCGCCAACCTTCGATTCAAGAGCTAGTCGGGAATGGCTGGATTTTATTATCCGCTAAAGATCCCGAATCGGAAGTGATTAGCACCTTTGATCCTGATCGTGGCTGGGAGGTTTGGCAAGACACCGAAAAACCGCTGCCGACGGTTGATCAATCATCCGATTGGTATGCGGGGAATTATGATCATTTATCCCCTGCTTTGATTAAACAGCAGAAGGTCAATACTCATGCTTAATACCCACGGCCACTTGACAACGTTGTTGAATGGCATTTATCCAATCAATAAAGAAAACGATACGTTCATTTCGCCGCCATTAACGGCGAAAGACGCGTTTCAACAACAAAACAGCAGAAAAGAGGCAAGCCTTTATGTTTGATACGACAGTAACCACGCTAATGGTTGCGTTAATCCCTACTTTGCCCTTACTCGCCGCATTAGCCATCACACTCGGTTATATTTTCAATTGGAATCGAGAAGAGGCGGGTGAAAAAGAAACCGCAAGAATTGCATTAGGAACAGCCTCACTGTCTTTTATTCTCACCCTGTTTATCGCCATTAGCGCATTAATTTCAGGGCAGTCCGAAAAAATAGAATTAGGCCAGTGGCTTTCCTCAGGCGAGTTTTCAATAAAAATTAGCTTCTTGCTGGATCATCTTAGCCTCATTATGGCAACGTTGATTGGTTTTATTATTCTCATCATCAATCGCTTCTCTATTAATTACCTACACCGCGAAGCAGGTTTCCAACGCTTTTTTATTCTGCTATCCATCTTTCATAGTGCGATGTTACTGATTGTTTTATCGGGCAATGCTGTCTTAACGTTTATCGGCTGGGAATTAGCAGGGGTTAGTTCTTATTTGCTCATCGCCTATTCATGGCATCGGGAAACCGCGACCCGCAATGCAGGGCGCGCTTTTGTGACGAATCGTATTGGTGATGCCGGCTTTTTACTGGCCATTGTCTTTAGTTTCTACTGGCTAGGCACGGTTGAATGGGATGAAATGTTAGGTGCAATGCAAACCAAACATGAATCACCTATTTTCATTGGTATTATTGTCGTTGGTTTTATGATTGCCGCCTTTGCCAAATCCGCACAATTTCCTTTTTCTGGTTGGATTACGCGCGCATTAGAAGGCCCGACCCCCTCAAGCGCCGTTTTTTATGGCTCTATTATGGTTCATGCTGGCGTGTATTTATTACTCCGCCTAGAGCCACTATTAAATGAAGTGCCTATTTTAATGCTTGTCATTGGCGTTATTGGCGCGATCACGGTCGCCTATGGCTATATTGTTGGATTGGTGCAAACCGATGTTAAATCCTCCTTTATGTTTTCTACCCTCCTACAGGTGGGATTAATGATGATCTGGATTGGGGCTGGCTGGTCTACCTTGGCATTGGTTCATTTGGTTATTCATGCTATTTGGCGAGCGTATCAATTCTTACACGCGCCCTCCTTTATGCAAATGGTGCAGCGCCCTGCGCGCCCTGTTCCTGACTGGCTGAAGAAAAAACATGGGCTTTATACCGCCGCATTACAACGTTTTTGGCTGGATGATATAGCCGATTGGCTATTAGTGAAACCAACTCAAGCATTAGCCCATGAAGCACAAGCATTTGATGAACAGGTAATCGACCGCATGACGGGTATGCCATCACAATCTAATATGCTCAGTACGCTAGCAAGCTGGGAAGCACATCAACATGGGCGCTTTGAGTTGCAAAGTGAGATTGGTATTGGGCGAGGCTTATTTGGCAAAACGATGCAGACCATTGCCTCTGCACTGCATTGGTTTGAAGAGAATCTGGTACTCAAAGGCAGTGGTGAAGGCTTAATGAATGGGCTGGATTATATGGGCCACTATATTGAAAAAATTGATACGTTGTTATCAAAGCCACGTTATTTGATCTTATTAATCATGGCAACCTTTGTGATTGTTCTATAAAAAATGATCACATCGAATAAACGTAGGGTGGAAGAATCCCACCAAATACTAAGCTAGTACAGCACCCGCTAAGTTCGGCTAAATAACTTGTGAGGATTAATTTTTGCCAGCAAGGCGAAAAATTACAGTCCTAAGCAGAGCGACGGCAAAATTTTTTAACGAAGCTAGCAGAAATTTAGACCTCAAGTTATTAGTTGAACGTAGCGGGTGCTGTACTAGGCCTTAGCACAAGAAGCCTCTTAACAAGAATAGAATAGGAATAAAGAAAACAATGATGCAATACAGCGAAATACAGGCAACATGGCCATTGCTAGAAGCATTGCAATTACTGCCGTTTATAGCCGCCTTAGTGCTATGGCATGTGCGTGGCAAGCCTGCTGCTATTATAGGATTAGTGGCGGTTACCTTAGAGATGTTGTTAGCATTGCAACTCTACCAACAGTTTGATTTAACCTCTGACAGTATGCAGTTTGCCAATCAGGTCAATCTCTTTGGCGCACTGTCTTACCATGTTGCTGTTGATGGTATTAGTATTTTATTTATCCTCTTAACCGCACTGCTGACTCTCTTGGGCGTGCTTTTTATTATCTTCAGAAAATTACATCACACGGGTGTATTAGCTATTATGACGCTGATTCAAGCCTTATTAATGAGCCAGTTTGTCACCGTTGATCTGTTGTGGTTTGTGCTGATGTCAACATTAGAGATCCTTGCACTGGGTTATCTTCTCTATCGTTGGGCCACCTTTATTGATGCCGAACCCATGATTATCCGCTATTCGCAATTTATGACGGTTGGCATTTTACTAATGCTGATGGGCACGTTTATGCTGGGCTGGAATTATTCGGGGCATCATAACGGAGACTGGAGTTTTGATCTTTATAAACTAGCCGCAACCCCCATCGAACCCGCCATTGCTACCTTTACCTTCTTTGCGCTATTTTATGGGCTAGGTGTACGTATCCCTATCTTCCCATTACACGGTTGGCTACCTTCCACCATTCAAGATGGCAATATTGCCGTTGCACCCATGTTTTTACTGGGCTTGAAAGTAGGTGTGTTTGGTCTCTTACGTTTTGTCTTTCCGATCATGCCTGAAATGGTGGTCGAATGGCATCAAATCGTCATTGTGTTTGCTGTGATTGGTATTTTTTATGCGGCATTATTAGCAATGCGTCAAGTGAGCCTGCGCCGTTTAATGGCTTATGCGGTAATTAGCCACACGGGTATTTTAACCATTGGTTTATTTACCTTACACAAAGAAGGCTTTGCGGGCGGGATTATGCTGGCCATTAACTTTGGTTTAGCTATTTCTGGCTTAATGTTTATGATTGGGCTGGTTTGGCAACGGACTAATACAGCCTCTATTGAACGCTTAGGCGGCATCTTCCAATTTATGCCCATGGTCAGTCTTGCCTTTTTAGTTTCAGGGTTAGCCATCGCGGGTATGCCTGGCACACCAGGTTTTGATGCCGTGCATTTAGTCTTAGAGTCCGCCATTTCAGAGTTTGGCGCGCTAGTCACCATCGCCGCCGCGTTAGGTAATGTCGTCGCCGCCGGTTTCTTATTATTCGCCTTCCAAAAAGCATTTTTAGCCGAACCAAAAGGGGATACTTCGCACTGGGACACCAGTCCTGCACAGATTACTGAACGCGCGATGGCAATAATCGTTATTGTCGTCATTCTTGCGATGGGCTTTTTCTCTAATCTCTGGTTAGATCTATTTGATCATTCACTCAACGATTTAAGCGTGGTCTATAAGCAACTACTCGAAAAACAAGGAGGGCATTAATAATGGAATCAATGACACTACATATGGCTGATTTTTCATGGCTAAGTTTCCTCATTCTCCTCTTGCCACTGGGTGCGGCCATTACGCTCTTAATCCCTGCCCGTGAAGCACGCTGGACAGCATTAACAATCAATTTAATTACCCTTTTCACCGCATTAATCATTACCTTTGGCTTTGATAGTAGTTTGCAAGGTTTTCAATATGTAGAAAAATACGATTGGATTAGTGGTTTAAATATTCATTACTTCCTTGGAATTGATGGGCTATCAGTCCTCTTTTTGCCCGCAACGGCTCTCTTATTTACAGCAGTGACACTGGCTTCATGGAATAGCATTGCGAAATTAAGAAACCTCTATTTTGCATTAATACTAATCTTAGAAAGTGCAGTACTGGGCGTATTTGTAGCCTTAGACACGATTGTATTTATTCTCTTCTGGGAAATCACCCTCATTCCCTTATTCTTCCTTATTTCTCTCTGGGGCGTAGGCGCAAATCGACGCTATGCAGGGATGAAATATGTGCTGTTTATGATGGGTGGTGGGCTGCCTTTGTTATTTGCCTTTGTCCTACTTGCAATAGGTGGAGAAAGTGGTCGCTACATTTTTGATTATACTGAATTGGTAAAAATCGCCAGAGACAATGAATATCAAACCATTATCTTCTTTTTACTCCTGTTCGGTTTTGGCATAAAAACCCCCCTCTTTCCCATGCACACTTGGTTGCCTGTCTTAGCGCAAGAAGGACACCCTGCAACCGTTGCTACCATTGTTGGTTTGAAATTAGGTGCTTATGGTTTACTACGCTTTACGGTGCCAATGGCTCCTGATGCCGCGCACACCTTTCAAGGCTTAATGATTGGCTTAGGCATTATTGGTGTGATTTATGGTGCGGTAGCCGCACTTAATCAAACCAATATCAGACGTATGCTGGCATTTTCGAGTTTAAGTCATGTTGGGTTGATTGTGATTGGTATCGCCACCATGAGTCAACAAGGCATTCAAGGCGCGGTGTTTCAACTATTAAACCTAACCATGGTCGCGGGCGGATTATTCTTGCTAACAGGCTTCCTCTATCAACGCATTGGCTCTAGTGATTTAGTTAGCTTAGGGGGTGTTGCGAAAACCATGCCACTCCTCACCTCTTTCTTCTTTTTGCTCGCCCTTGCCAATATCGGCGTACCTGCAACCAGCACCTTCCCTGCCGAGTTTTTATTAATTATGAGCGCATTAGGTCACTATACCGGTGTAGGACTAGCAGTATTATTTGGCATTGTGCTCAGCGCCACCTATATGCTGGAAATATTTCGTAAAAGCTTTTTGGGCGAATGCCGCAACGAAGCGGTCAGCGATGCACAAGACTTAAAAAAACGTGAAGTAATGATTGCCTTAGTTCTCTGCCTTATTGTGCTATTTTTTGGCTTTTTCCCACAACTAATCTTGGGAACAATAGAGGCTTCTGCAACGGGATGGGTTGAACTAGTTTCAAACAAATAATCTATAGCCCTCTATCCTTTTGATCCAGCAACTCTTCAATATTCTTTTCCCTGTTTTCTCGCTAATTTTAGCGGGATACCTCTATGCTCGCTGGCGACATCCCAGTATGTCAGCCGCAAATTTAATTAATCTTGAGCTGTTTATTCCAGCGTTATTGATTGATGTTTTAGCCCAGAAAAATTTTGATTTAATCGCTTATTGGAATGTTATCCTAGCCTGCTTTATTGCCACTTTATTAGTAGGTGCGCTAGCGTGGCTAGTCAGTCGCCGCTTAAATTTACCCATCCGCCTTTTTGTCCCCTCGATGATGTTTAATAACTCAGGCAATATGGGTTTACCACTCGCTGTTTTTGCCTTTGGGGAAGATGCATTAGCAATGGCAGTGATCTTATTTTTAGTCAGCAATTTACTGCACAGCACCCTTGGCTTACGCATTGTCGGTGGGCGCATTGCTTGGTGGCGCGTACTCACTACGCCAATTAATATCGCCATGATCATTGGCTTAAGTATCAGCTTTAATCATTGGCAACTCCCTCAAGCGATTCACCTGCCAATTCATATGCTGGGTCAAATAGCTGTCCCCTTAATGTTAATCGCACTCGGTGTCCGCATGGTAGATGTTGATTTAAGTCTTTGGAAAGTGGGTGTACTTGGCGCAATCGTACGACCTATTATTGGTGTCGCTAGTGCCTTAGTTATTATGCTTTTCCTTCCCCTAGAAGAAGGACAAAAAGCCCAATTTCTTTTATTCTCAACCCTACCTCCTGCCGTTTTAAATTATATGTTTGCAGAAAAGTATGCACAACATCCCGCAGAAGTGGCATCCATTGTCGTAATAGGCAATGCGCTCTCGATTATTACGTTGTTAATCATGCTGCTTTACTTAGGCTCAACAGGAAGCTTGTTAAACTAAGCTCATTATCTTATCAAATGCTCATATCTTTTATCTGTCAAGGTCTTTAAAAATGAAACAATATCGGCAACATCTTGATTACTTAGCTTAAGATTACCCATTTTGTCGATATTTTTTGTCTTATCTACTTCTGCCTGTCGCCATGCTTTACCTGTTTCTGGATTTTTAGCACCCTTGACATCTCTCGTATTATAAAAATACACCACCGTTGATAAATCCTTAAATACTCCGTTATGCATATAAGGTGCTGTTACCGCAACATTGCGAAGACCTGATGTTCGAAATGCGCCTTTAAATTTGGGATTATTGACCTTTGGATTAGCCAAGACCCCCTTATCTACAAATTTTAATCCTTTATTATTCATTGATCGCACGCGCCTATTTTTTGGTGTGCCTAAATTATGGTAAGTAAAGTTAGTCAATAAACTTTTAGTTTTAGAATCATATCGAACCGGAACAGGGTGACAAGCTGCACAATTCCCTTTCTTTTTATTCTTGAATAATGATAAACCACGTTGTTCTGCACGAGTTAATGTCGCTGTGCCACGAAGATGGCGGTCAAATTTTGAATCAAAAGGTGAAAATACATCCGTTCTTTCAAATGCTGCAATCGCATCTGTAATGGCGAGATAGGCTTTATTATTGTCATAAAATATGTGATCGCCATACAATGAGCGCAGGGTGTAAGCATATTTTTTCTTTACCTCTGCCACCACATTCTCTTTTGTATTTTGCATCTCAACAGGATTTATAAAGGGTTGCCCTGCTTGTTCTACAAGATCTTCTACTCTTCCATCAAGAAAAAGCCCACCTTTAAATCCTTTGCTTGCTTTATCAAAATGAAAGTTAGGATTGAACGCCTTATAGGCAGCTGATGGTGTATTAATATCACCCAATGAGCGCCCATCTTGGCCGAGCGAAACAGCTCCAGGCACTCTATTATTGGCACTTGTTTGATTCACCCTTGAGTCAATAAATGCACGCTTACTATCATGACAACTCGCGCAAGACTGTGTTTTGTTTCTCGACAGCGATTTATCATTGAAAAGTAGTTTACCTAAGTGCTCTTTCGTATCTTTTCGACTTTTTGTATAAAAATGTTTATTTTTATTATGAGGCTGTTTGCTTATTTTTGCTTTGTGAGGAGTCTTCATATTTTTACAGGCAATAGGCTTCGAAACAGTGTTGCCTGATTTTATTTTTACACGCTGTTTTTTTGTAATATAACGAGCAGGGATTGTTTCTATTTTATATTGTGCAGGAGAAATAAGTTTCCGTGATTTTTGTTGCTTATAAATGGCAGGATGGGCTTTTTTCACTTTATGACCAGCACGCACTAATACCTTACGAGAAACCATTTTATAAACAGCAGGTATTTTAACCCTACACAATACTTCTCCTGTTGCATGGTCTATTCTTGTGACTTTTCCTTGCCCTTTTTTCCACGTATAATAACTTGGTTTTGCCATAATACGTTTTTTAACTGTTTTATACTGAGCAGGAATATACTGATAAGAATAGGTAACAGGTCTAACCATTACTTTTTTTGAACTCCATCCATATTGTGCTTTACGTACAAATACCCGTTTAGTTCTCGCTTTACTCACTAACACTTTTTTAGTGGTTGTTTTATATTGGTCAGGCATTTTAACTTTTTTATAACATTGTTGCGTATTTTTATAAGGGTTATTTTCTATCGCATTCTGTCTCTGGCTACACCCTGTTATTAAACCAACCAATAAAATACCTGAAAAAGAAAGTTTAATATATTTATTCATCGCTTATTCCTTTTTATCTATACGAGTAATATCTTTACATTAAAGTATATTTATAGAAAAAAAGATAAAAGGTTAGCAGATTATTATTAACTGGTATCATTTTTTATATTAATGGCTATTTTTCAATTTTATGACCTCCTTTATGAAAAAGTATCACCAAATAAGCTATTTGCCCAATCGTACATGCGGTGGTAGTTTTCCTCCGTTGGCGCTTTAGAGGTACCATTAGATCCTTTGATTAACTTCATTTTTTTGCTACTCACATCATACGCGTACGTTGAAGTTATCCATGTCGCTGTATTTTTTGTGATCGGGGTATAACAGGCTGAGTTGGTCCTTGGAAAATCATAAGGTGAATACCCCGACAAGAGACGCAACACCGCATCTGCACATATTTTAGCTTCAGCATTTGCAATATGACCCGCTTTGGGCTGTCCTGTACCTTGTGAGTCACCAATAATATGAATATAGGGTGTTTGTGTTGATTCATAACTGAGCGGATCTACAGCCGCCCAACGTTCCGTTTTATCATTGGCTAATCCATTGTCATGAATTAATGCGCTTGCTTGATGAGGTGGAATAATATTAAGAACATCAGCGTGATAATTCTCAACCTCTGTAATAACAACCCCTTTATCCGAATCAACTTCTTCAACCAATGATTGTGGAACGTACTCCACAATATCTTTATATGTTTCATAGAATGCGCGCATAAAGTTATCAGCATTCACGGTGACTTTTGCATTCGCATCAAGCACAATCACCTTTCCTCCTACTTTCTTGCGCTTAAAATAATCCGCAACAACACATGCTCGCTCATAAGGCCCTGGAGGACATCGGTAAGGTTTTTTAGGGATAGAAATTAAAAAAACACCTTCTTTTTTAATTGAAGCAATCTGTTGTTTTAATTGTAGTATTTCGCTGTTCGGCATCCATGCATGAAGGTTTTTTTTCTGGTCTAAGCCTTTAATATCCATAAACTGGATACCCGGCGAGAGAATCAACCGATCATAAGATAGCTTTTTCCCCTCTTCTAATTCAACTTGTTTCTTTCCACTATGGATACTTTTAACTTTGGCTTGAATTATTTTTACACCATAGTTTTTTGCCAATTTGTCATAGCTAAAGTTAAGCTGCTCTAAACTACGTTGCCCATTAAGAATAAGATTACTTAAAATAGGGGATTGATAACTCGCATTGGCTTCAATAAGTGTCACATCGACATCTTTTGACCAGTGGCGAAGGTATTTTGCAGCCGTTGCACCGCCAAAACCGCCTCCAACAACAATAATATGGGGTCGTGATTGCGTTGCCTTCGTTAAGATAGGGGCTGCTGCTATTCCTACGCCTAATCCCATCATTTTTAAAAAGTGTCGACGAGATAATCCTGATACCTTATTTCGCATGATTTATTCACCCATCTCTTTAGGTAAAGTGGAGATATAGGAGGCAATCACTGCAATTTCGGCATTGGTATACGCACCTGCCTGCTTATGCATTAGATCATTGGCATTATTATTGGTTTTTCGTGCCGTAATAAGCTGAATAAGCGTGTCATCACTTAGTCCATTTAAGCTCGGAATACCTGTTTTAGAATTTCCATCAGTTCCATGACATTGAAAACATTGCGCTGCAACTGAACGAAGACCACTCAGGGAAAATGCCATATTAGCTTGAATGAGACGTGGTGCTGATAATGGCGAGATAGCTTCTGTCTGTACCATTGCCTCTGCTACGATTTTTTCTATGGCGGCGTTATTCACCGATTTTTTTTCTTCAACATTACAAGCAGAAAAAAAGAGAACAAGTGTGACTAATAATAGTTTTTTAATGGTGAAAATAGATCGCTGTCTTTTATCCTGCATGAACTCTCTCCCTGAAAAATAGTATACATATCTCTTCTTCTTATATAAAAAAATTGAATAAGCACAAGTATTTTGACTGTATATATGACTATCGGTCATATATTGAGAGTATTCGGAATAATGATGCAGGATTATTTAGAGCGGTACTTTAGGGGATATTTGAAATAACAGGAATGTGATGGCTTGCTACTACAAAGCAGATAAGCATAAAAAAAGGCTGATAAAAATCAGCCTTTTTTTAAATATCTAGTTTTCAATCAAGTCTTACATTGAAGCAATGCGACCTGCTAAACGACTCTTATGACGTGCCGCTTTATTTTTGTGAATCAAGCCCTTTGTTACCGCTCTGTCTAATGCCGGTACTGCTACTTTTAAAGCAGTTGTAGCCGTTTCTTTTTCGCCAGCGTCAATGGCATAAACAACTGACTTAACGGCTGTACGCATTCCAGAACGCTGATGTTTATTTCTTATACGACGCTTTTCAGACTGTCGTGCACGTTTTTTTGCAGATGTAATATTTGGCAAAACGATTCTCTCACTAAGGCTTGTTTTAAAATAAGAGGCGTATTATGCCGTTTATAATGCGACACATCAATACCCATTTCTAATTATTTTTAGCTTTCCAATGATTAGCAATACCATTATAGTTGGCGCTTTCAGCACTATCTCTCGCAGGAGAGTTTCTATTTTTAAGAAAATGGAACACCGAAGGCGCAAATCCGCTTGGAAACGCTCAGGTATCAGGACTGCAATAGATGATCATTTATTGACGATTGATCAGGCTGACTCTGGAGAGTGAGGTTAAAATAAACCTCCACCGAAGGGGATCAACTTATACACTGTCGTAATACAGGTATAAGGAATATCTCAGGTATAAAGGACAGAGGGGCGGCAGGTAAAGGTTACCTGCCGCCCTTTTTTTATGCATGGAATTCTAAATTATATGTCAAATACAACACCACAACACACGCCCCTTTACGAACAGCATCTTAAAGCGGGTGGCAAAATGGTCGATTTTGCAGGCTGGGAAATGCCAATTAACTATGGCTCTCAGCTTAAAGAACACAATCAAGTCAGAACCGATGCTGGTATGTTTGATGTCTCGCATATGGTGGTGGTCGATTTTACAGGAAAAGACTGTAAAACTTTCCTACAGTACTTGTTAGCAAATGATGTTAGCAAACTCAAACAACAAGGAAAAGCGCTCTATAGCTGTATGCTCAATGAAGAAGCGGGCATCATTGATGATCTGATTGTTTATTATTTAGCTGATGATTTCTACCGCATGGTTATTAATGCGGCGACCAGAGAGCATGATTTAGCATGGATTAATCAACAAGCCGCTAATTTTGATCTAAAAATTAAAGCGCGTGATGACTTGGCAATGATTGCTGCACAAGGCCCCCATGCACGTGAAAAACTTCTAGCAACGCTCGATGATGCCAGCGCA
>JAGLDQ010000079.1 GCA_023145535.1 Cocleimonas sp.
GCCGCTATCTTGCCTGTCTCTTGGATGTACATGAAAATGCTGGGTGCAGAAGGGTTAAAACAGTCCACCGAAATAGCCATTCTCAGCGCAAACTACATTACAGAGCGTCTCGCCGAACACTATCCTATTCTCTATCGTGGCGATAAACAACGCGTTGCACATGAGTGCATTATCGATATTCGCGATATTGAAGAAGCATCAGGCATTAATAATGAAGACATCGCCAAGCGCTTAATGGACTATGGTTTTCATGCGCCTACAATGTCCTTTCCTGTGGCAGGTACTTTAATGATTGAGCCAACAGAATCTGAATCAAAGCAAGAAATTGATCGTTTTTGTGATGCCATGATTGCCATTCGTGAAGAAATTAGCAAAGTCCAATCCGGTGAGTGGACGGCCGAAAACAATCCCTTACGCAATGCACCTCACACCCTGCTAGATATTGCTGAAGATTGGGATAGACCTTATTCACAGCAAGTCGCTATTTTCCCTAAAGGTGTATCCACCCGCACCAAATACTGGCCAACGGTTAATCGAGTCGATAATGTCTATGGTGATCGAAATTTGATATGCTCATGCCCGAGTATTGAGAGTTATAGATAAACAAGCAACAAAGTGCATCAATATTATTTGATGCGCTTCATTTTCTCCCGCCTATCCTGCAACTTCCTATACTTTAAATGGCGCTATTTATAGCGCTGAAATAAAATCAAAAGAATAGGAAAAAATATGGCAGGCAGTGGCAATACAGGACTCACCCGTATTATAAAAGCATTTGGCTTCTCCATGCAGGGTTTAAAAGCAGCTTACAGACTAGAAGAAGCTTTTCGCCAAGAAGTATGGCTATTTATCATCACCCTCCCGCTTGCCTTATGGTTAGGCGATACAGGCGTTGAAAAAGCGTTATTAATAGGAAGTGTTTTATTCTTATTAATTGTTGAAATTCTCAACTCAGCCATAGAAGCAACCATTGATCGTTTTGGTGGTGAGCTACATGAACTCTCAGGCAGAGCGAAAGATATGGCTTCGGCGGCGGTGTTTTTAGCAATGATCAATGCTAGCGTCATTTGGTTATTGGTGTTACTCACCTAATAAACCGCGCCCTCTCCATCAGGCCGCGTACGATACAGACGCATCAACCACATATACTGTGCTGGATTCTGCTTAATTAATATTTCTAATTGCTGATTAAGCTTTAGCGCATTGTCATTCACATCGTTACTCGGATAATCTTCAATAGCAGGCGCAATAATCACTTTATATTTTGCTTCCTTCTCATCGTAATAAGAAAAACAAGGCAAACTAACCGCCTTTCTTAGTTTGGCTATCCGCGCTGGCGTAGTCAATGTTGCCTTATCCATTCCAAAAAAAGGTACAAACACGGCATTATCCTTACCAAGATCTTCATCAGGTAAAAATATAAGCAATTGTTGCGGAATTAATTCGCGGATTAATTGACGCAGCCCCTGCTCCCGCGAGACAACAAACTTAACATAACGACAACGACTTTTAGCAATAATCCAATCCATTACGGGGTTTTTAGCGCTTTTGTAAGAGCCGTAACAATCATACTGAAAGCTCAGTGCAATGGGGGCAAACTCTAACATCACGCTATGCGCTAACAAAATCATGACACTTTGATTATTTTTAATGGCCTGATCAATATGCTCTTGACCCTCAATTTGTACCCACTGTTTTAAACGGCGTTTTGAGGCAAAGAGGAGTAGGCTATAGTCTACTAAGGCGCAGCCATACCATTGCAAATGCTGCTTGGCAAGTTGTTGTTGTGAGTGTTTATCTCGCTCAGGAAAGGCTATTTTTATATTGGTTAAAACAATATTGCGTCGTTTTTTATTGTAAGCATAGGTGAGTTTACCAATGCTTCTACCTAAATAATGCCTCAATGATTGAGGCATTAATGAGATTAAAAAGACAAAACTCAATCCTATCCAAATAAGCCAAAAGCGCGGATGTAACAGAGATAGCGTCAATGGGAAACCCCCTTGCTGATTAACCCCGTTGTTGTTGACCACTCTCGCCTCGATAGTCATAATTCACGCACAATGATTGGAGTTGAGCTTCAAACCATGTTGCCGCTTCTTCCACCTTATTGCGCTGTCCTTTTAGACCAAAGTCAATGAGCCAACCTTGTTTTGCACCACTGGGTAAACTGGATAATCCAACACCAGGAAAACTATCCAGTAAATTTGTCATGGTTGGCATCAAATCACTTTCCCCTACTTCATGCAAATCCCAGCGTACTTCAATATCGGGGTTACTGCTAAAGAGGTGTTTATAGTTTGTATCGAGTACCCATTGAATCATTGGTTTAGCCATTTCAGGAAAACCCGGTACAAAGTGGTGATCGGCAAGACTAAACCCAGGCATTTTATTAACAGGGTTTGGAATAATGTCTGCCTTTTCAGGGAAATCACCCATTATGATCCGATCTGGATAAGCTTTTTCACCATAAACTCCTTCAATAAGTGCTTGCGCTTCAGGGTGGCGTGCGATGGCTTGTTTACTGGCAATGGCAGCGCATTCTCTCGTTAAATCATCCGGTGTTGCGCCAATACCACCACAGCTAAACACCACATCATTCGTTGCCATTGTTTTTCTAAACAAAGCAATTAATTCCTCCTTATCGTCACCAATCAAATGCGTCCAGCTAAGTTTCATACCGCGTTTCTTCAGCATATCAATCACCGCCTGCATATGCTTATCTTCGCGTGATGCATTTAATAGTTCATCCCCAATTAAAATCAAACCAATCTTTTGTGTTTTTGATGTGATCTTTTTTATAGAATTAAGCCCTTGTTTCATAAATCTGCCCCTTTTTCTTTTGCTCGTTTTTGTATCGACTTATTGTGTTTCTCAGCAACTGATAAATCCCAATGTGTAGAGGTCTCTGCCCAGCCCTGAGTATGCTGTTTAATAATGTCACTTAACGCATGTATGTGGTCCTGTTGATGATTTAATGCGGCGATATAACGATACGTCTCACCACCGGCTTGCAAAAAGTTTTCGCCATTTTCTATTTTTATTTCTTCTAAGGTTTCTAAGCAATCTGCGGGAAAACCTGGACAGATAACATCGATATTTTTTATACCTTTTGCGGGTAATGCTTCTAGCGTCTTGTCTGTATAAGGTTTTAGCCATTCCGCTTTACCAAACCGCGATTGGAAGGTAACCAAATATTGATCTTGCTTTAAGTCTAATTTTTCTGCTAGTAAACGCGCTGTTTTATGGCAATGACAAAAATAAGGATCCCCCAAATCAAGGTTTCTTTTCGGTAAACCATGAAATGACATTAATAAAACTTGTCCGCGTGGATGCTGCTCCCAATGCGTACGGACACTGCGTGCTAATGCATTAATATAGGATGAGTGATCGTGATAACTGCCTACAAAACGCATTTCTGGTACCCAACGCCAACGACTGAGTACACGACTCACCTCATCATAAGTGGTTGCCGTTGTTGTCGCGGAGTATTGCGGATAAAGGGGTAAGACCAATAAACGCCTTATCCCCTGCTCTTTTAGCTTTTGTAGCCCTGATTCAATACTAGGTTTACCATAACGCATCGCCAGCTCAACAATAACCTTACCTTTAAAGCGATTTTTCATTTCCTGTTGAAGCGCGCTTTGCTGTTTTTTACTAAAAACTAGTAGGGGTGAACCATCATCTGTCCAGACTGATTGATACATTTTAGCGCTTTTAGCAGGACGGCGGGGTAATACAAAAGCGTATAAAATAGGAAGCCAAATCAAGCGTGGGATTTCAACGACACGCGGATCTGATAAAAACTGTCTTAAGTAACGCCGTACGGCGGGTGTTGTGGCTGCCTCTGGTGTTCCCAAATTGACCAACAAAATGCCCGTTGCTTCTTCTTTTCCATGAAAAAAGCCGCTTTCACCACTATATCTCCTCATTATTCCTCTCGAATTTATCCAGTAATTTCCTCTATATTATCGCGTATTTCTCACAATGAACTGAATAAAAATCAATCATAATGGTATTAATATAGTCTATTGGAATCATAAAGTCATATAAAGTTGTCGCTTTCATACAGATAAGATTATAATAATCCGTTCGATAATGAGTTTTTATCGCACTTTCAAGCGGCGAATAAGTAGTTTTTTCAATCAATTATACTGAAATCATTCCCTTTAACTAAACATTGTTTTAAAGCTTACCGCTTCAATTTCTCACTTAAAATTTAACCAATGGTAAAAAAATGGCAAGAGTAACTGTCGAAGATTGTCTTAAGCATATTGACACAAATTATAATCTCGTATTAAAAGCATCTAAACGCGCACGCGCATTAGAGCAAGGAGCACAAGCACTAGTCGATGAAGATGGTGATAAACCAACGGTCATTGCGCTACGTGAACTTGCTGAAAATATCACGCCCGAATCAGTGGCGGCACAAAGAGAAGAAGATGCACGAAATGAAGTGCCAACAGAGCAAATCGAAACGCCACAAGAAGAGGTAAAAAGTCCATCACTCTTTCGATAGCAGAGCAAGAACCTTATGCAAGAACCTTACATCCCCTATTTTTTTGATTTAGCCTCTCCTGTTGATAACAAAAAATCATCAGCCAAAGCGCTAAGAATTGTACATTTATGTGATGTAATTGAAGAATATTTGCCTGATCAAGAGGCGCATCGTGTTTATGATGCCTATTTATTTGCAGCAGAAGCACATAATGGTATTACACGGAAATCGGGTGAAGCGTATATTTTTCACCCCCTAACTGTTGCCTATATTCTTGCGGGCATGCACATGGATGTGGATACGATTTGTGCGGCATTATTGCATGATGTGATTGAAGATACGGAACATACTAAGCAAGAAATTATCCAACGCTTTGGTCAGGTAACCGCTGATCTCGTTGATGGCGTCACTAAACTTGCTGGTGGTGAGTTTACCGACAGGGAAAGCGCCGCAGCGGCGAGTTTTCACAAAATGATGAGCGCGATGACACAAGATTTTCGTGTCGTACTGATTAAATTAGCAGACCGCCAACATAATATTAAAACCCTTGGCTCAATGCCGCGCCATAAACAACGGCGTATTTCCAGTGAAACACTCAATATTCATGCACCACTTGCACGTCGCATGGGGATGAATGCAATGCGTACCGAGCTGCAATCAGCGGCGTTTGAGCATTTGCATCCTTGGCGTTTTAAAACGTTGCAAAAAATGGTGCGCGCTTATAACGCTAAATATGCCGACGTGCATCTTACAATTCGTGATGAAATTATTGATGCACTAAAAAAATATAATATTGAGGGCGAATTACCCTTATGGGAAAAAAACCTTTATCGTCTTTATCAACACCTTAAGAGAAAAAAAGGTAAAAAAACAATTACTCAGCAAGATGAGCCATTGCAAATACGCATTCTTGTTGCCGATAGAATCAGTTGTTATTGTGCACTGGGGGTCATTCATAAGCTCTACCAACCCAAAGTAGGCACCTTTAAAGACTTTATTGGCATTCCCAAAGTGTACGGTTTTCAGGCGCTAGAAACGAGCGTCACGACAAAAAATCATCAGCCTGTGCGCGTATTAATTCAAAGTCGCCAAATGCATTATATCGCACAATATGGCATTACTGCCCATTGGCGTTTCCCCGAGATGGAAGAAAGTGTTCAAGGTATTCAAAAACATCTAGATCACTGGTTAATGCAAGTTGAGGATATTAACAAAACCCAAAGCACTGACGCAGAATTTCTTGCGGATATAAAAGCTGATTTATTCTTGAATGAAATTTATGTATCCACCCCTAAAGGTGATACTAAAATACTCCCTAGTCATGCTACTCCCATTGATTTTGCCTACGCTATCCATTCCCAAGTGGGGCATCATTGCCTTGGCGCTTATATTGATGATCAACGCGTTCCTCTCAATTCACGCTTGTATAGCGGCGCTACCGTTAAAATCATCACTAAAAATAGCGCAACACCACAACCTGCTTGGCTACACTATGTGGTGACTGGTAAAGCACGGTCTGCTATTCGCTATTGGATTAAAAGCACCAATGAGGAAGACTTTCGGATTATGGGACAGCGCTTGCTAAAAGAAGCATTACACGCACTGCGCTGTGATATGAATGATATTTCAGAGACGCAATGGCAAAAAACATTAAACATATTATCAATAGCAAATAAAACCGATTTATTTTACGAAATCGCTAAAGGAAACCAGAATCCTAGGCTGGTCAGTTATCGCTTATTAAACAAACAAAACAACCTTGTGGCGAGCAAGACCGATACGCCACTCATGATTAAAAGCACTGAAGGCTTAGCGGTAAAATTACAAAACTGCTGCCACCCTATTCCTGGTGATACCTTGGTTGCGACACTTGATCATGAGGTGGGGCTAGCCGTACATCGTGTCGCTTGTCCAAACTTACCGCCCTCAAGTGATCATACTTTTAGCCTCGCATGGCAAGAGCATACAGGGAAATTATTTCTCACCCCCATTAAAGTCTTCGTGAATAATCGCTATGGCGTGCTACTCAGCATCACCAATCTATTAAATAAAATAGCAGTTAATATCGAAGACTTATCTATTACCGGCGATAAAGAAGTGAAAGAAATGTATTTTTTACTCGAAATCAAAGACACTAGTCGCTTACAGGAGATTATTCGTGGCTTAAAAGAACTGAGTGATGTCATTAATATTACGCGGACGTTTTAACCATCCATCACTGGCCTATAAGCCAAAATATCGCACATTTTTCTGCACTAAAGCGTTTAAAAAAAACCATGATATGCTCTATCTCTACAGCCTTTACAATAAGATATGTTTTTTGGGTATGTTTGGGCAATAAAAAATATGCCAACATAATGCAGGGTTACTTAGGATTCACGATAGATGCGTAAAAAAAACAATAAATCAGAACACTTATGGACAATCGTAGCCGTACTAGGTTTCACCCTTCTCTTGTTAATAGGTTATAAACTCAAAGCTAGCCTAACACCCAATATTACCACGACCACTCCTTTAGATAAATCATGCGACCTACGCCAAGGAAAATGTACAACGCTATTACCAACGGGAGGCAAAATCAGTTTATCGATTACACCCAATACCCTTCCGATCCTCCACCCTCTTGAACTAACGGTCACAATAGATAGCATTGATGCATCCAAGATCGAAGTTGATTTTATTGGCATTGGTATGGATATGGGATATAACCGTTCAACACTAGATAAAGTTGATGCAAAAAATTTTAAAGGAAAGGCGGTTATCCCTGTTTGTATTCGCTCCAAAATGGAATGGGAAGCAAGGGTTATATTATATACAGATCATGGGTTAATTATGGCTCCCTTTCGCTTTTTCACCATAAAGTAGGAACAAATGAGCATCCTTTAACTATTCAAAAAATAGTTAAAGGATGTCGAAAAAAGCTTCAATACAATGGAGTTTTTAACTTGCTTCTTCCCCCTGAATTAAGTGGTCGTTACTCCTTGAGTTATAAATTCCTACCACCATAGTCAACTACTCTATTCCCCAAACTAAATTAAATGAGGCAATTCCCATGGACGTAATGGACAGAATTAAAACAGCCGTTGATGAAAATCCCGTTATTATCTTTATGAAAGGCACACCACAATTACCACAATGTGGCTTTTCCAGTCGTACTGCTCAAGCACTTATGGATTGTGGTGAAGAGTTTGCCTATATCAATATACTAACGGATCCAGAAATTTTTGAAAACCTTCCAAGATTTGCTAACTGGCCAACATTCCCTCAAGTTTATATCAATGGTGAACTCATTGGCGGCTGTGATATTACCTTAGAAATGCATGAAAAAGGCGAGCTTCAGCCAATGATTAAAGAGGCTAAGAGCGCTGAAGCGTAACCACGTAGAAACTAACTTTTTGATCTTATAACGCAGAATTTTTTCTTTAGATGGGAGGGTCTCATGAGGCACATCGTTATGCTACATAACGAGTGAGAGCATTTCATCTGAAGCAAAAAAGAGTATGCCCCGCTGTTTCGGGGCAAGTTAAAAATCGGGAAAGTGTTTCATGCACGTTCCTTACCTCAAGCACAATATGCAAAGAAAATTCATCTCCCATTGTTGGTAACATTCAACTAAAAAAGAAGACTTACAATAATGCTTCTTTGAGTTTAGCGAAATCAAATGCATTTAAGTATTCTTTAAGGACTTTTTCATCTTCCAAGTTTTTACCAACCACCTTAATCATAATTTGCCCTGCTAATAACAAAGTGATTTCGATCGTTTTACCATTTTTTTTCTTCATCCCTTTTGCCTTTTTGTAACGAAAGGGTTCTGTATTTTTCTGACCAGCCATCATGGCGGGATTATTTAACATCATAGTCATCATGGCTAATAAAGGAGAATTAGCTAAAACTTCTATCTCAATTTTTTCTGCTTTACGCGTATATTTACCCTTTATACTCGTACCACCACCCAGCATTGCCATTGCCATTTGGTTATCGTTATTGTCTTTATTTTCAGCCTTCCACCCCTCCAGTGCTTCAGGTAATAAGGTTTGGTTTTGCGTGTTTTTAAGTTTTTCTAACTGTGCAACTGCAAATTTCAATTCATCGACCGCTGTTCTATAATCTTTATCTTCATAGGCTGTTAAACCTGCTTTGATTTGATCGGTAACATCATCTGCGATCACCACTGAATGCATTAATACCAGTGGTATAATGGCGCTTAATAATATTTTTTTCATGATTTTTCTCTCTCTGTTAATAGCAAGATCAAACTTGCTGTTTTTTTAAAATAGATGATGTGCTATCTGGTCATTTTTACTCTTTCGCCTTTTCTTTCTTCGTCAATCATTCATCCCTTGAGACAAATTTATAAATATTACCGCTGCAACATAAAAGTAATAAATTCCAACTGGTTCAGTTTCTCTGAAAGAACATACATACCAATAATAGTCGTTATTAACATTGCCAGTGCAAAACCATAACCATAGAAAGCAGGTCCTAGCAGAATACTAAGCCATGTGAAAAGGGCATTTAGAAAAAATAGTCCAAAGGTTAGCCAAAATGCTTGCTTCAACAAGTTAAAGTAAAAAAAGATATTAAGTGTCGCTAAAAATAATACCTGAATAGCGGTCGCTAATAAGTCTACATAATACAAATGGATATAGAGCGGTGAAAGGTCTAGCCATTTGATAATATCCTTGGCTACGACAAAAAATAGTAATAATGTAACGCCTTGAACTTTAATGATTTCTAGATAAGCATTACGGATGCTTTCGGTCATTATTGCGCGCTTTTTTTCTATTTCATCCAGTGTTGCCCCCCCATTAACCGCTTTGTAATAGGCTTGATAAGTGCCTACAAAATCTGTCTCTATACGTAAAAGAAAGCTCGCCATACCTGGAATAATAGAAAGATAGGCTAAAAATATTGGCAGATCATAGATAATAGAAGCCCGTAAAACACCATTAACACTATCGGAGGTTGAGGGTGTAAACCAAAAAATCCACTTATCAACCCAGACACCGAGATTAAAAAATAGCCCTGCTGGAATTAAAATAAGATAAATATTTTTCCGCTTAAGAAAGTCAAAACGAAATAATCGATCCGCATCAAACTCTTGAAAAATCATCAACAATAATGACAACAGCATAATGGTGTGACCGATCATAAAAGAGAGCAACAAGCCATGTGAGCCGATATTTCTTAGTACAATCGAGAGTAAAACGATACTGCTATAGCTAATAAAAAAAACAACCAATATTGCTTTGTAACGGCGCATTCCAGCAATAAAAATAACCGTCAGCCAAACATTACACAACAACACAAAACTCATTAGCATTAATAAGCTGTATAAAAAATCCAACTCTCTAAATAAAGTCAGCCACAATATCGCGGCGATGACACCGCTAACTAACGTCAATAGTCCCAACGCTGCAAAAAAATTTGGGAGAATAATATCGGTGTTTTCAAGATAAATTTGGTCTGCCATAAAGCGTGTAAAAACAAGCTGTATAAGACTACTCAAGACCAAAGAAAAGGACATTAACCAAGTGACGGACACTAGAAATTCACTCAGCCAATAATTTGAAGTGCTTTGGTTTGCCAGCCCCAGAATGCCAACTAAAATAATGCCTAGAATGGATAAAACCCAAGGGCCTGAACTAATAGCACCAGCATAGGCATAGGTCTTTGCCAGCCCAAACCAGCTATCGTCCTTTAGTAATTTTTTTAGCTCAAAGCCTATTCCAGCCATTATTTATATCCTTAACTCCGCATCATCACTGCTTGTAATCAAGCAATAAAAAGGTTGCAGGTTGCTGAGCTTTACTATTACCATTATCACCAAGCAGTAAAATATAGTCCTTCCCACCCATCACAAGCGGTGAAATACCTTCAATATTTTCTATTTTATCAATTCCTTGTAAGCTTAATACCTTTGCCTGATGATCGGGGTTGCCATCCCAATAAGAAAGCTGAGAATATTTTGTAGCGGTACTGCCTTTCTTTTTTATCTCATTCGCTAGCAAATACCCCTTTAACTTGGGTATATAACGCATTGCACGCACCCCCCCGCCATATAAGTCAAGTAAGATTGGTTTTTTAGCGATCTGTATTGTCTCTTTATGACTAAAAATAGTGCTAGGATTTTCAATTTTAAGAATAATTGATTTTCCTCTTGCCTTTGGCTTACGCAAACCCACTAACAAGTTATTATTTTCATCAAAACTAAGCGCTTCAATATCAATTTTCTCAATACTTTGTTTACCTGCTTTAGTCGCCTTATCAAACACCTCAGATGCTGCTATTGCATCCACTAAACCCGCTGCAATACTGACATTTGTTAATCTATTGCCATTAATTTTAAAGCGTATCAACTGCTCTCGTGACTTTTTGCGCTTTCCTTTCTTATTTCTTTTATGCGATGTAATGGCATATAAAAAGCCATCGCGCCCCATCGTAATTGCTTCTAAATCATTCAACTTACGTTGAAATGCAAGTTCTGAAAGTATATCTAACGGTTTGCTTTCTAGTATTTTTTGATTAACCGAAGGGGTCAGCAGGCGAAATGCCCTACTTGGCTCATCTTCAATCACAATCAACCGACCATCAGCTAACTGCTGAACACCTGATGGCTCATAAATTGAACTGAATTGTAAAACTTTACTGTTTGTTTGAAGCCCCAGCGCTGGTGAAGTACCCTGTTGCACTCTTTGCACATGGCTATTGATAGGTTTCGCCGATAATGGTGCTTTATCTACAATAATAGGAGCACTTGATAGAACGCCCTCTTTAGAAGAAAAATATTGCAATAATAAGAAAGTAATAATGGATATAATCACCCCCCAGCGAAAAACAGCGTATGAAAGGCGCAACATAGAAAATTTTCGATCGGCCATCGTTCCTAAATGATAAAGCTGTGATGACATCTCTTTATAAATTTTATCTTTACTGCCAATCAACGCATTCATCTGCTCAAGATAACCCGCTTTGGATAACTGTGAGAAATTTTCAAAGATTAATATATCGGAAGATTCTTTATTAAACTGATGAATGGATGCCACTATTTCACGTCTGATTTGACGTAAATTAAAATTACCTCTAAGAATATGGCTGATATATATCCCTATACGTGTGTGTACCGGTGAGGGCGAAGGCGACGCGGCACTGAGCGCAAAATAAATGGATACGACGGATGTGACTAAAAATAAGGAGGCTGGCAGTAAAATGGGAGCAGTCTTCGCGTCAGCATAAACAAAACCACTCGCCACCATTAACAGTGAAACAATCGCACCATTGATAGAAATCATAATATTCGCTTTGGTTGCCGCTAATGCCAACAAATCTAATTGGGCTTTATAAGCATTACGAAACATCGTCTCGATCGCTTTATTCGCAGACCCTGGCGATTTATCTTGATTGGTATTTTTATTATTATCCATTTAGGAAGCTTCTATATTTGCTTAATGCTTTTGCGATCAATGATTTATTAATTTTTAGTTTGTTACTTTTAACATAGTCTCTACAGGCTTCCCTTATTTTGTAGACAACCTGTGTAGTATCACCTTATCGGTGGTGAATATTTGCAATTTGACAGTGCTGGCCTTCATACATTTTAGTGGATGGTTTTATGACCCGTAAAGATGTCTTCATTCTAAGTTAGGTGATACCTTTTATCGCCTGATGATAACGCTCACTAGTCGCCTAAAATACTTTCCGCCCTCGTAAAAAACTAGCAAATCGAGGCAAACCTTTTTTAGTTCTGCCAAAATACTTATAGGTGATCATAGTCCCAAGCGAAGGAGGATTTTTGCGCTGTTGCAAAGTGAATCCTGTGCCAATTTTAAACCTTCGTCCTGCACTATCCTCAACGACCATTGACCCCATCACCTCACTAAACTTTCCCTTCCCTGATAAATGCTGAATAACACGTGCTTCCGCATCCTGATGCTTTTTCACTTTAAGTAATACATGACTACGACCTGCCTGATAAAGCGCATCCGCACGGTGCAACATCAACCCCTCAGCACCTTGTGCAACCACTTCATCCAGCTTTTTAGTTAATGCATCGGTACTTTCCAATCGATATTGCTGAATGACCTTTAAATGTGGAATAGACAATGGTTCAACAATCGCCCGCATAGCCTGAACACGCCGCTGAAAACTCCCTTCTCCACTCGGTAACTCAAATAATTGATAACTTACCTGTCGCCACTCCTTATCAATAGGATGCTTTTTACGCACGGTACTGACTGTTTTTTGGAAACTATTTCTAGCAATCCATAATTCCCCATCGAGTGCCTGCTTAGGAAAATTTTTGACAAACCATTGCGGTGCATTAAAGCGATTTCCCTGTCGTGAAAGGAGCTGCTTGCCATCCCAATAAGCACGCACACCATCCAGTTTTTCACTGACTAGATAGTGCTTTATATCAATGGATTGATGATAGGTTTTAGCGAGTAATAACGCGGGCATAGGTTTTGCGGTTGCCAGTATCACTAGCAAAAATAGCGATAAAAAATAGCTTAGAAAGGCTACCCCTAATTTATTTTTAAGCTTCATGAGAACAATCAACGACGGAGTGAATTTCAGCAAGTCTATCGTGATGGTGAAAACTAACCAACATGAAACAGACCAGTGCAAAGCAACATCCCTATGATATTTTCACCCTTGAGTCCGTAAACTGAATAACGTTTCTTATGTGTTGTACAAAGCACTTATCATGATAAACATTGCAACCAATCTACGGCTCTCTTATCATCCCCCTCCCACTTTTAATAACTTCTTTTTATTCATGCGTCTTAGCAAAATTAAACTCGCGGGCTTCAAATCCTTTGTTGATCCGACAACCATTGATCTACGTAGTAACCTCACGAGCATTGTCGGCCCTAATGGTTGTGGTAAATCTAACACCATTGATGCCGTGCGCTGGGTAATGGGCGAAAGTTCTGCAAAGCATTTGCGCGGCGCTTCAATGGACGATGTTATTTTTAAAGGCTCTTCCACCCGAAAACCAGTAGGACAAGCCTTTGTTGAACTTGTGTTTGATAATTCTGATGGCAGCTTAGGCGGCGAGTATGCCCAGTTTTCTGAGATTTCTACCAAGCGTCTCATTACCCGTGATGGACAATCCAAATATTTCCTAAATGGCGCACGTTGTCGGCGGCGTGACATTACTGATATTTTCCTTGGCACTGGTTTAGGGCCGCGCAGTTATGCCATTATCGAACAGGGAATGATTTCACGCTTAATTGATGCCAAGCCTGAAGAACTGCGGGTTTATATTGAAGAAGCCGCTGGGATTTCCAAATATAAAGAGCGTCGCCGCGAGACAGAAAATCGTATTCGTCATACACGTGATAATCTAGATCGTCTGACCGACTTGCGTGAGGAAATTGAAAAACAGCTATCACGCTTAAAACGTCAAGCTAATGCCGCAGAACGTTATAAACAATTGAAAGAATCACAACGCCGCTTGCAGGCTGAGTTATTGGTCTTGCGTTTACACGGTGTGAATAAAGAAGTACAACAACATGAAACGGTGATTGGCAAATATGCCACCCAACATCAGGCGGAGTTGGCAACCCAACGTTCATTAGAAAATCAAATTGAACAGGATCGCGCCGCACACACACAAGCAAATGATGCACTCAATAACGTTCAGGCTGGCTTTTATCAAATTGGCGCTGAAATTTCGCGTTTAGAACAAACGATTCAACATCAAAAAGCACTTGAAGAAAAACAGAAACAACAAGGCGAACAATTAGTACGAGAGCTTTCTAGCACGCAACAGCAAGTGAATGACGATACCCTTCGTATTGAAGAAACACAGGCACAACTTGAAGAATTATTACCCCAGCAAGAAGAAGTCAATGAAGAATTAGCGATTAGTGATGAGT
Source organism: Cocleimonas sp. (assembly GCA_023145535.1). Classification (GTDB taxonomy): domain Bacteria; phylum Pseudomonadota; class Gammaproteobacteria; order Thiotrichales; family Thiotrichaceae; genus JAGLBW01. The sequence goes on from JAGLDQ010000079.1 coordinate 14,380, forward strand.
CCTTCTTAAATGCAGAGCAAAAACTGACTGACTGGCAACAGCAATGGCATGAAATACAACAAGCACTTGCCGAACCCATGCAACAGGCGCAAGTTGAAAAAGCGCGCATGGAACAAATTGAAGGTCAATTAAAACACATTACACAACGCTTAGAGCGTTTGAAAAAAGAACAATTACTCTTTGATACCCGCAATCACGAGCTGGCACTCGCCACCTTGCAGCAAAGCTTTGAAAATACAGAAGAAGAAAGCGAACTGCTCCGTGAAACACTTGAACAAACTCAAGAAAATCAGCAACAACAACAGCAAAAAAGCCGTGAATTAACCCAGCAAATTGATCAGCAACGCTCACAATTACAATCCTTAAAAGGTCGCTTATCATCACTCGAAGCCTTACAACAAGCGGGACTTGGCAAGGGCAAGCAAAGTAAACCATTAAAAAAATGGTTTACTGACAATCATCTCGATAACAAACCACGTTTAGCTGAGAATATTTCTATTGAAACAGAATGGGAAACGGCACTTGAAACCGTTCTGGGGAAAAAACTTGAAGCCATTCAGCTCGATGATTTTTCTGCTTTAAAGGCCGCACTAACACCGCCTCCCAATGGCGAATTTACCTTATATTCCAATCAAGCAATGGAAGCGCCCTCCTCTCTTTCACCTCAACATCTCGCCAGTAAAATCAAGCAACCCAGCAGCTTACACGCACTGGTTGCACATATTTATATTGCCGATGATTTAACACAAGCCTTAGCACAACAAGCCTCGCTTAAAGCCGGTGAGTCCATTATTACCCGCGATGGCACATGGCTGGGCAATAACTGGTTACAATTTAATGGCGATGATACATTACGCGATGGCGTATTAGCACGGCAAAAGGAAATTGAAACCTTACAAGCACAAATCGAAGCACTCAGCGACGATTTATCCCTTAGTGAAGAACAACTAGAAAACACTCAAGCACAGCAAATCACACTAGATGCAGAGAAAACGAGCGTACAAAACCAGCTTAATCAACAACATCGCCAACAAAGTGAAACCCGCTCAGCCATTAGCACCCTTGAGAGCCGCATTAAGCAAACACAGCAAAATGAAAAACGCATTGTCAGTGATATTGAAGAGCTAACCGAACGTGAAGACAGCGAGCATGAAGCGCATGTTCAAGCCACCAAACTACGTAATGCTGCCTTAAAGCAGGCTGAAATACTCGCAAATGAACGCGATAAATTACAAATATTACAGCAAGATTTGCAAGCGGCGGTGAATCAGCATCGCATGAGCGCACAACAACTTCGTGAACGCTCACATACGTTACAACTTCAGGTAGAAAATCTAAAAACTAATGCGAACTCATCCCAACAACAATTAGAACGCTTGCTAGAACGACGGGAAGAATTAAAACAACGTGAATTAGAATTTAAACAAGATAGCGAACAGGTGGTACGGCAAGACGATCTTCCCGAACAATTACAAGCCCAGTTACAAGCACACTCGGATATTGAAACAGAGCTAGACGAAGCACGGATCAATCTGGAAAAAATTGATCACAGTATTCGTGAAAAAGAAAAGAATCGCACCGAAGCAGAACAACAAGTTGAGCATTTTCGCTCCTTACTAGAAAAATTTAAAATGAAATGGCAGGAAGTCAGTGTGAGTGCCAAAGCATTGCAACAGTCATTAGATGAAACTGAATTTGAAGAAAAAGAACTGCTTGAGACACTCGATGAAGCGGCCACTGTAAAAAATCATCAACAGCAATTAGAAGAAATAGAACGCAAAATATCACGCTTAGGCGCGATCAATCTGGCGGCGATTGATGAGTATAAAGAACAAAGCGAGCGCAAAGTCTATCTGGATGCACAAAATGACGATCTACAAGAAGCACTTGACCTACTGGAATCGGCCATTCGCACAATAGATAAGGATACTCGCGCACGCTTTAAAGACACTTTTGAGCAAATTAATACCCGTGTGCAAGACATGTTCCCCCGCTTATTTGGCGGCGGACAAGCAAGGCTAGAAATGACGGGGGATGACCTGCTTACCACAGGCGTATCCATTATGGCACGCCCTCCTGGAAAACGTATTAGTAGTATTCAACTGATGTCAGGGGGTGAAAAAGCACTAACGGCGGTGGCACTCGTTTTTGCTATTTTTGAATTAAACCCAGCACCATTTTGTATGCTTGATGAAGTCGATGCACCACTGGATGAAGCCAATGTACGCCGTTTTGCGGCGCTCGTGAAGCATATGTCAGAGCGGGTACAGTTCATCTTTATTACACACAATAAAACCACAATGGAACTTGCGGATAATTTAATTGGAGTCACCATGCGCGAGCCGGGCGTTTCGCGTACCGTTGCCGTGGATGTTGATGAAGCAGCACGTATGGCACAGGAATAGCTGATTTTATTAATCTTAGCCGTGAATATACCAGTCTGTAGAAATCCTAAGCGTCATGCCGAAGATCAGAGCCGCGCCACCCTGATCTCCATAGACTCCATACAAGCGACGAAAGTATCAATCATTGAAGGATGCTTAAACGACTCGAAAATTAGCACGCAACGTCGCAATATCAGCAGAAGTGACCTGAATAGTCAGTGATTGATCTAACACCACTTCGCCTTTCGTGCGTATTCTAGGCTCTAGCGCCAAGGTTGGCATAATAACAGAGGTATTGCGCTCATTTAACATCACTACAATGGCTTCCCCTTGCCACTCTGTATTTTTCTTTAAGTACAACATTTTCCAATGCTGTGTGGAGAAGCGTTCCGCTTTTCGCATCGCCATTGAAGACTCGCCTGAGATACCAATACGCTCAACTAATGCTTCGTGTTCTAGCATAGGCTGACCATGAATAAAGGCTCTTAGTTGCTGATGGGTGACGAGATCCAAATAACGACGTAGCGGACTGGTAACACGCGTATAGTGGGGTAGCCCTAGCCCAAAATGTGGCGCAGGGTCGGTCGAGTGACGCGATGCTTTAAAGCAGCGTCGATAAGCATAATGCTC